>JAQVYH010000093.1 GCA_029004515.1 Eubacteriales bacterium
CTTCAAATGACTCACCATAAGGATTCAAAAACAGTCACTTCGTCTATTAGCCTAAGAAATCCAATTGATCTGACTGTTGATGCAGACTATTACATTACCTTTGATGCGACGCTTCCTGCCATGAGCAATGTTGCCAACAGCACATTCCGACTGGCGAATTCTGCAAATATAGGATCAGCACCTCAGCTTAGTGCCGGTATCACCTCAAACAATGCTAATCCTCCACATGGACCATACATAAGCAACTCAGGAGCAAAAGGTGTAAGCAGTAACATATACTATGCCTCTACCACACGTGAATATGGATTTGGAGAGTGGCAAAGTATACTTCTGCATTTTTCCGTTCGAAATTCAACAGCTGGAAAAATCGGAACTTTCCAAATGAGAACGTTTCTTGACACTGATGAAGAAACACCCACCTTTACTCCAAGCTTTTGGGATCAGTCTCGCAATATGTCTATTGCAAACCTAAGTGCTTCTTCACCCACTACATTCGATAAGTTAGTCCTTACTGGAAGCCACAATGCCGGCAGCACCCTGTCTGCTTACTTTGACAACATCAACATTTACAAAAGTGCGCCGATTAACAATTATAAGGCAACAACATTGGCAGACCCGACATTGATTTCAGGACATGCTATTGTTGGACAGGATATCAGCTTTGATGCTCCTGCGGCCACGAATCTACTTGGACAGGCAATATCTGTTAATACTGCTGGTACGGGTTGGTATGACTGCTCGACTAATCCGCCTACTAAGTTAACTGATAGTTATACTTACACAATCCCGTCTGATATGTACGGTAAAAAAATAAAGGCCGTTTTAGCAACCGAAGCAGGCGGTGTACAAACGACATACGAACCTTTTATCGGATATGTTCGTCTGCCCTACGACTACACCAGGGCTTTGAATGGTGCCCCGAGCGCTGCCTCTGGTTTTGACAACAAAAATTACAACCTATGGTCCAACTGGGAAATTGGTAATATTGATAGACTTATCTTCCACGCCTATGTGAACACCAACGTGTCCAATACACAAAGCCTTGGAATGAACGGGTCAACAGGACTAATTCTGATACAATATGAAGATGATGGTACATTAAAATCTGTAACCACCCTTCCACACCGGTCATTTGATACGTATACCGGTGCGCAATCTGCAGGACGTTTATCAATCGTATTTCCAGTGAAGACATGGGAGGACCGTGAGAATCACCCGGAAATTTGGACATGGAACGTAGAGCAGGGCGATTACTTTAAATTGTTTATATGGAATTCAAATACTAGTTCGTTTACGCATGGGGCACAAAAGCCAGTACTGCCAAGTCCCAGTGTAAGCCCTTCTTTAGTACCACTTGATGTACAGTATACTGTACCTACTACGTAAAAATTAACGGAATTTCATAATGTAATAATGCGTCATAGTATTACAAAAGTATTTAACTTTTTAGAGAATTGATAGGAGGCGAAAAAATGTCTAGAACAGCGAAGAAAATGTTAACAATCATTTTATCTCTGCAATTGGTTCTAAGTACACTCACTTTTTCATTACCAGTTAATGCTACAGTGAACCGATCCAGAGAGTTAAAAGTAAACGGTAATAAAATCGTATTAGCTGAAAATGAAAATGTTGTTGTACGCTTGACAGGAATGAACATTCCTGGCGGCGAATGGACAGGAACTCCTGGTGTAGAACGTCTTAAGAGATCAGCAAAGGAGGCAATGGAGAACTGGGACACAAACATTATACGTCTTCCAGTGTCTGTCGAAGGATGGTTTGGTACATATAGTTACGTGAATGATGATGGATTATCCTACCAAAATTACATGGATGAGGTAATCGAGATGGTTTCCGAGGCAGGCAAATATGTCGTACTTGATCTCCATCATTATAATAGCTTCAATAATGAATTATATTTGGATTTTTGGACAGAGGCGGCAACAAAATATCAAAATAATCCGACTGTATTGTTCGGTCTTTTAAACGAACCGACGATTAACTCATGGTCATCTTGGCGTGATGGTAATGGCAGCAATATTACCGGACATCAACAAGTTGTAGAAATGATTCGTGATCTTGGGGCAAAGAACATACTTATTGCAGGTGGTCTTTCCTGGGGTTATGATTTAAGAGGTATTGTTGGTGAGGCGTCTGGGGATTCCACCATATATGCACTGGTAGACCAGGGAAGCAATGATGATCTTACCAAAGCCGGAAATGGTATTATGTACGATACACATATATATCCATGGAAGGGAAGAACTGCTAATTGGCATGCAAACGTTGGTTCAGCGCGTATGCAGTATCCTTTGTTAATCGGTGAAAATGGCTGGGATCCAGGAACCAATTCTTCAGTTGGTGGAGCAGTTTACAATCCCGGTGATCCGATGTATCATGACCAGTGGGTACCTGAACTGTTTGCATGGATGAATGATGGAGAAACATATGGAAATCTTGCAAACTGGACGGGCTGGTGTTTTCATCCGACCTCATCTCCCAGAATTTTGGATGATCCCGCAAACTGGGGCAATGACGCAACGTATGATTATCCGCCAACCAGTTATTGGGGCGTTTATGTAAAGCAGCAGCTAAAAACCGATCTTGGGGATAATTTGTCAATAAATCAACTTGTAAGCGGATCTGAATCCGACGAAGGTAACCCCATTGACAACGCTGTTGACGATGATCCAGATACCTTATGGTCAAGTTCAGTAGCAGGTGATAAATATATTACAGTTGACCTTGGTCAGGAGCTGGAAGCAGACAGATGGATTGTACGTCATGCAGGCACGAGAGATCCATATACTGAATCTGATAATACGGTAGACTTCCAACTGCAGGTCAGCAATGATGAATCCGTCTGGACAGATGTTGATACCGTTACAGGGAACACAAACAATGTTACGGATAGGTTCATAGAACCTGTAACTGCGCGCTATTTCAGACTTTATGTAACACAAGCCGCAGATATAGATGATGTTTTAAGAATCTATGATTTTTCTGTTTATAGAGTTGGAGCAAATTTGGAAATACCATCAACAGCACACACAATAACATTTACTGATGAAGATAATAATATTGTGGCTACAAGGGTAGTATTAGATGGTCGTGCATTAACAGATATACCGGCAGTTCCTGCAAAAACCGGATTCAGAGGTTTTTGGAGCATTCTTACCTATACAAATATTACACAGGATATGACAATAACTGCTACATACGAACCAGAATATGTGCCACTACAGCCCACTGATAAAATTCTTGAAAGAACAATGAAAGACGGCCAGCAGCCTAATATCTGGGGTGTTTGGAACGGGCTCAGCTTAAGTTATGCAGAGGGCAAATCTGAAACTGGCGTTCACGATGCACTATATATGACAGGTGGTGCCAGTGGCGGTGGCGGTCAGATTGCGCTCGACGCGGCAGGGTTTAATGATTTTACCGGCTTTGATACCATATGTCTAAGGGTGAAGAGCAATAAGAGTTTCAGCATTAGATTCAAATTGGAGAATCGAGCAGATACCTCAGTTCCAAGCAAATCATCAAAAGCAGTTACAATTGCTTCTACAAATGGTGAATGGGCGGACAGATATGTATCAGTTCAAGATCTCAAGCCGGATACAAACGGTGATTGGATCAATTCCATGAAAACACAATATACTTCTGATTTTCAGCCGATTGTTTTAATGAGAATTGAAAATGCCAATTTCGGAACTGGTTATGAGGCAACCATTGGCAATATGAAAGCAATATGGTATACACCCGATCCATCAACATTGCGTACGATAACATTTGTTGATGAAAACGCCACAACTGTAGCTACAAGGGTGGTCGTAGCAGGGGAAACATTGACGGATATACCGGCAGTTCCCGCAAAAGAAGGCTATGATGGTTCATGGGATGCCGCAAGCTTTTCAAATATCACGGAGGACATGTTGGTAACTGCAATATATGATTGGATATTCGTACCTCTTAACGTTATTGAAAAGTCCCTTGAAAGAACAATGAAAGTTGGTCAGCAGCCAGGTGTTTGGGGAACCTGGGGTGGTACGAGCATGAGCTATGTAAACGGAAAATCAGAAAATGGTGCTAACACTGCATTGTACATCACCGGTGGAAGTAATGGTGGTGGCGGTCAGCTAGCGCTTGACGCAGCGACCTTTAATGACTTTACCGGCTTTGATACCTTCTACTTTAGGGTAAAAAGTACTGCTGATTTCGGTATCAGTATGAGGCTGGAATACAGGGCGGATGATCCGGATACAATCAAACAATCGAAAGTGGTTACAATCCCTTCTACAAACGGTGTATGGGCTGACAGATATGTTTCCGCAGCTGACCTTATGCCTGATGTGGATGGTGATTGGATTAATTCAATGAAAGGCTTATATACCACAGATTTCCAGCCAATCGTTTTAATGAGATTTGAAAATGTTAATTTTGAGAGTACTTATGAAGCATCTATTGGTAATATAAAAGCGCTGTGGTATAAAAAAGATTGCACAATTACATTTGTTGCTGAAGATGGTACTACCGTATTGGCAACAAGACAAGTTAATATTGGCGAGACATTAACAGATATTCCTACAATTCCTACAAAGCAAGGCTATTATCCGGGAGTTTGGTCTGTTTCGGATTTTACAAACATTACAACGGATATGACGGTTAAAGCAGGATATGAAAAGATATTTGAACCAATACTACCCCTTGTGAGTTCCCTTGAAAGGACAATGAAATCAGGGCAGCAACCTGGTGTCTGGGGCACGTGGAGTGGTACGAGTCTGAGCTATGTAAATGGAAAATCGGAAAACGGTGCAGAAGCAGCATTGTATATCACAGGAGGCAGCAGTGGTGGTGGCGGCCAGATTGCATTGGATTCAGGAGCATTTAGTAACTTTATCGGCTTCGACACCTTCTGTCTCAGAGTAAAAAGTACTGCTAATTTTGCTATTAGAATGAGACTGGAATATAGGGCGGATGACCCTGACACTATCAAGCAGTCAAAATTAGTTACAATACCTTCAACAAACGGCGTATGGGCTGACAGGTATGTTTCTGCTGCTGACCTTATGCCTGATGTGGATGGGGATTGGATTAACTCCATGAAAGGTGCATATACCACAGATTTCCAGCCAGTTATTTTAATGAGATTTGAAAATGTTAACTTTGGCACAACAAAAGAGGCAACCATTGGAAATATGAAAGCATTATGGTACGAACCGGGCGCTGTAGCATACCGCACGGTAACATTTGTTGCTGAAGATGGTGTGACGGTACTGGATACAAAAACAGTTGAGTATGGCACAGCATTAACAGATATACCGACAGTGCCAAATAAGCAAGGGTATACTGGCAATTGGTCTGTTTCAGACTTTACAAACATTACAGAAAATATGACAGTTAGAGTTGGTTATGAAAAGATATTCCATCCGGTTTATCCGCTTGAAAGATATCTGGAACAAACAATGAAATCGGGACAGCAACCTGCTGTTTGGGGTACTTGGAACGGTGCGAGCATGACCTATACAAGTGGCAAAGGCGAAAATGGTATCGACCCTGCATTGTACATTACCGGTGGTGCTGCCGGAGGCGGTGGCCAGCTGGCATTCATTTCGGGTACATTTGGTGACTTTAGAGGTTTTGATGGGTTCTACCTGAGAGTGAAAAGTAATGCTAGTTTCGGTATACGAATGAAATTAGAATACAGGGCGGACGATCCTGATACAATCCAGCAGTCAAAAATAGTTACAATTCCTTCTACTAACGGTGTTTGGGCTGATATTTATATCTCTCCCGATGATCTTAAACCTGATGTAGATGGCGACTGGATTTACAATATGAAATATGGATATACAACCAATTTCCAGCCGGTTATTCTGATGAGATTTGAAAACATTAATTTTGGCACTACCAAAGAGGCGACAGTTGGTAATATAAAGGCGCTGTGGCATGTAGAAGACCCATCAGTTATACGCACGGTAACCTTTGTTGATGAAAATGCCACACTCGTTGACACTAGGTTGGTTTTGGCCGGCGCAACATTAACGGATATTCCGAATGTACCGGCAAAGGCAGGTTATACAGGTACTTGGAATGTTACAGATTTTACAAACATTACATCTGATATGACAGTAACTCCTGTATATACAATTGCTCAAACAACAACGCATACAATTACCTTTGTTGATGAAGATGGTGTTACAGTTATCGCTACCAGAGAAGTTGAAGATGGCGCAGCATTAACGGACATTCCGACAGTACCAGCAAAAGCAGGGTACACAGGGGCCTGGGATGTTACGGACTTTGCAAGCATTACAACAAGTATGACGGTTACGGCTGAATATACACCAATAATGCATACAATTACCTTTGTTGATGAAGATAATGTGACAGTAATAGCTACAAGGGAAGTTCAGGAAGGCACAGATTTATTAGACATCCCCACAGTACCTGACAAATTTGGCTACACAGGTGTTTGGAACATCACGGAATTTACAGATATAACAGCGGATATGACAGTTATAGCTGTTTATACGCTGCTACCTCCATCACAAAGGCTGTCAATTGGTACAATAACAATGAGTGACCTTGTAGATGGAAAGTTAACATTTACCGTGCCATACACCGCAATAGACATTGACCAGGTAACAATTCTTGCTGTATTGGGAGGCGGAGATACACCACCAACTACTATAGAGGATAGTGATATTGTCTATATGGATAGACAAGCACCATTAGGCATATCATCATTTACCTTTAAGGTTCGACTGGATAAATTAACTGAGATAAAAAATAAGATATTTATCTCAATTGGTGGAGCAGATGTAGATTCACCAAAGCCAGGTGTGCCGCAAGAATATTAAAAGGTGAGCTGTAGTTGCAGCGCAGACATATGCAATACAAGCAACAGTTAAAGTAACTAACGCAGTTTTAATTGTTTTATAGGAAGACCAAAGCAATTGATCTTCCTCAATATCTGCAATCGTCCTATAATGCTTTTTTTAGAACTTGGTACTCTTTGAAAAACCGAGGGGACGGTTAATAAGTCTAAATCACCTCTGACTGATGATATAGGTCAGAGGTGATTTATTTTTCCAAGACTCAAGGAGGAAAAAGAGGGCCGTTGTACTTTATTGGGTATTAATGCCTAATATGCATATGGACTCTCAATGTGTAATATAACAAAGCATAGCTCTTTCAAAACAAAAACTCAAACACGCGAATAAAAGCGCAAAAAGATGCCTCAATCCGAAAAAACAATAAACATAAATAGTCTATAACCCATTGAAAACGCAGGGGTTTCGGGCTGCTTTATAAATTGCTAATTTCGGTGAAGCATTAGATGGAGTACAAAATAAAGTGGATTGCAAGCAGGTTAACTGAGTAGGCATGAAAAAGTGCTGTAAATAAAAATAAAAGCTGATGTGCACTGTTGTACACATCAGCTCTTTTTGTTTATTAGTTCTTTGTTGACAAATTAAGAATACGAGTAACCATAATGATTACTAATGCTACGATGAATATTCCTAAAAGTCCTTTACCCATGATCGGTAAAGTGTTTAAAAAATTTTCTATATTAAGCATAATAAATATTCCTTTCCGATAACATCGATATTTACTTTATAAGATTCAAGATAAGACCACCAGCAATAACTGATGCAATCTGTCCTGATACATTAGTGCCGATTGAATGCATAAGAAGGAAGTTTTGACTATTTTCTTTAAGACCCATCTTATGGATTACACGAGCTGACATTGGGAATGCTGAAATACCAGCAGCACCTATCATTGGATTAATCTTCTTCTTTGAGAAGAGATTGAGGAACTTCGCAAAGAATACGCCACCAACGGTATCAAAAACGAAGGCAACAAGGCCAAGCCCGATAATGAGAAGTGTTTCAGCCCTTAAGAATTCTGCACCCTGCATTTTTGTTGAGATTGTGATACCAAGAAGGATAGTGATTAAGTTAGCAAGTGCATTCTGTGCAGTGTCTGAAAGTGAACCAAGAACGCCACATTCACGTATGAGGTTACCAAACATAAGGAAACCGATAAGTGCTACAGCACCAGGAGCAACAAGACCTGTAATAGCTGTAACGATAATTGGGAAGAGTATTCTTGTAAGCTTTGAAACGCTCTTCTGTTCGTAAGGCATTTCAATTAAACGCTCTTTCTTTGTAGTAATGAGTCTAATAACTGGTGGCTGAATGATTGGTACAAGAGCCATGTATGAGTATGCGGCAACGATGATAGCGCCAATGTACTTAGTCTGGAAATGGTTAGCAACAAAGATTGATGTAGGACCATCTGCAGCACCGATAATAGCAATTGATGCAGCATCTCTTAAATCAAATCCAAATAATGAGGCCATACTAAGTGTGAAGAAGATACCAAACTGAGCCGCAGCACCAAAGAGCATAAGCTTAGGATTGGTAAGAAGTGGGCCAAAGTCAATCATTGCACCGATACCGATGAATAAAAGAAGTGGAAAAAGTTCATTCGCAATACCTGCGTTAAAGAGTGTGTCTACAACTTCGATTGCTCCTGAGTTGGGAAGGTTAACTAAAATAGCACCAAAGCCCATTGGCAACAGAAGAGTAGGTTCCATGTCTTTTGCGATAGCGAGGTAAATAAGCACTCCACCGATAATCCACATCACTATCATCTGCCATGTGATTTCAAATAGGTTCTGATATAAAGCATCCATGTTTTTCCTCCGTTAATATAAAATTTCAACTCTGCTATTATATAACAACTTTCGCATAATTGCAATTACTAAATTTAAATTAACACAAATTTAACACAAATTAATTGAGTATTTATGCGCAAAATTGACATATAAGTATACTTGTGTTATAATTTGACTAATTTTTCAAGGATGTGTTTAGTTTTGATAAGTGTAATAACGAATATATTTGGTGGACTAGCTCTTGTTGTAATGGTATTGTCTTATCAACAAAAGACTGCCAAGAAAGTCCTAATGCTTCAATTGATTTCTACGCTATTATTTGCTGCTCATTTTGGACTTAAAGGTGCAAATACCGGATTGGTGCTTAATGTTATCAGCGGTGCAAGGGCGTATGTTTTTTCTCAAAAGGATAAAAAGTGGGCATCTGGCAAGATTTGGCTATATGCATTCATTATTGTTTCTATTATATCCGGAATTCTCACTTGGCAAACTCCCTTTGCTATATTTCCTATGATTGCAATGATTTTTACAACAATCGGATTTTATGCTGACACAGCAAAAAAGATGCGACTTATTACTTTGCCTAATTCTCCATTATGGATGATATACAACGGTTTGTTTGCACATTCAATTTTCGCAGTTGCAACAGATTTATTTACTTTCGTATCAACCATTGTTGGAATAATTAGACTAGACACGCAAAAAAAGACTAGAAGGTAGAAAAAAATGAAGAGATTAACTGCAATTGTAATCGTACTTGCTATATTATTTCCTTGTGTTGTGTTTGCAGAAACACGCTCGGTTACTGTTGGGGCAGAAGTATCTGGTGTGTATCAAGGTACTAACCATTGGTCTGATGCTACCTTTACTTTTGATGTAACAGACGGAATGGCAGCTTCATTTGGCTGGTTGTCCAATGGAGAATATTCATTTAAATATTATCCTGCGTCTGGTGAAATCAAAGGTGGCGGTAACAAAGAGAAGG
>JAQVYH010000094.1 GCA_029004515.1 Eubacteriales bacterium
GACTCTTCAAGAAGTGTAACACAGTATGCCACAGCCTCTCTCTCGGTCTTGGCTCTGTCAAGAAACTCCATATATCCCTTTGAGAAGTCCAGTATTTCGCTATTGTATTGATTTTTTGTAGCAATGTAGCCATTTTCATTTTGACAAAACATATTAAATCAACCTTCTTTCTATCTCTATAAATATAAGTATATAACATTTTCATTAAAATATCAATTATATATTTTAAAAAAGAAAATTTGGTGATATACTGACCCTATGAATACTTTAATTGTTGCACTTAACTCAAAATTTATACACTCTGCCCTGTCAGTATGGTATCTTAAGGCGAATGCTTCGTCACCTTGTTATGTGATGGAGAGCACCGTCAATCAGCCTATACTGTCACTATACCGTGAGATATTGGGATATGATTGTGAGAATATCGCTTTCTCCTGTTATATCTGGAATATTGATACGGTTCTTAGGCTTGCCCAGATTATTAAGGATGCCCGCCCCAATGTCAAAATTATTCTCGGCGGACCTGAGGTGTCATATGACAGCGAGGCGATTCTTAAAGAGCACCCGTATATAGATTATATACTCTGTGGTGAGGGTGAAATTGCCTTTGAAAAACTGATGTATGGTGATTATACGGCAGATGGAATCTCCTATCGCACAGAGGACGGAGTAGTGGTTGGAAGTTATCAGCTTGTTATGAACCTTGACCTAATAAAGTCTCCATATACGGATGAAATGCTTGATAGAATCCCTTATGGCAGCGTATATTACGAGGCATCAAGAGGCTGTCCGTTTAACTGTGGATATTGCCTTTCATCTACATTCAATGGGGTTAGGCGATTTAGTTTTGATAGAATCAAAAGTGATATTAAAAAGATAGTAGATAGTGGCGTAAGTCAGATTAAGTTTGTTGATAGAACATTTAATTATGATTGTGATTATACTTATATTTTTTTAGATTGGCTTAAGGATAATACGGGTGATGTGAATCTTCATTTTGAGATTGCATCTGATCTGTTGGATGATAGGATTATCACCCTTTTGGGCACATTTCCTCTTGGTAAGGTTCAGCTTGAAGCGGGCGTTCAGTCTATGAATCCCCATACTATAGAGGCTGTGAGCCGTAAAACCGATTTGGACAAGGTATTATCTAATGCAAAGAAGATTATGGATAAAGGGAATATTCATCTTCATCTTGACCTTATCGCAGGGCTTCCCTATGAGGGGTATGAGTCTTTTAAGGAATCCTTTGATACGGTATATTCCATCAAACCCCACACCCTCCAGCTTGGTTTCTTAAAGCTTCTAAAGGGTAGCAGGGTTCGCTCTGAGGCGGAGCATGAATTTAAGTTTGCTAATTTCCCACCATATGAGATTATTTGTAATAAATATCTTACGCCTGATGAGATAATACGACTTAAAAAAGTAGAGGACATGGTAGATAGATTCTATAATTCAGGACGATTTATAAATTCTCTTGATTATCTTATTAAAGGTAGTCCCTTTGAATTTTTTGAGAAGTTAAGTTGTGGAATGGAGTTTACAACTCCACCGTCCCAAGATGCACTCTATGAGCATCTGTACAAGTTTGCAGATGATGAAAACTTAATGGATATCCTAAAGCTTGACTTTTTGTGTACCACTCGCAATGGCAGACTTCCATCATTTATGGATACAACTGATTTAAAGGAAGAAACCTTTGAATATCTCAAATCAGCCGAGCCCCAGTGTGATGCAAGAGCAAGATATAAACAGGTGCGCCTTGAGTATTTCAAATCAATCAATAGCTATATATTATTTGACTATTCCAAGCAAAACCCTGTTACAGGGCAGTATGAATATAGAGAAGTTAATTTGAAATGTTAATAGTAAAGAGTAGAAACGATTCGTTTCTACTCTTTACTGAGTTTAGTTATTCAATTTCTCAATATCAAATTCATAGTATGTTAATTTGCCTAATTTTTGCTTTTTCAGATAACCACCCATAGCATTTAGCCTTTTCTCAATAGTGGAGAGGCTTACACTAAAGCCAGCTTGTAATTCTTTTTTTGTAATACCATAATCAGAGAAAAGCCTTGCCTGTAATAAAACATAGCAAAAAGCATTTATAGTATCATCTTTAAAATAGGGTATATTGTCAATTAGCTTCATATAATTATTCAGTTCATTCCACTTTTTGTTTAATGAATAATATAAGTTACTCATTGCCTTGTTTATTATTTCCATAAAGATAATAATAAATGGTGTTATATCCCCCTTGGATTTTGTGTCATTGCATATCTCAAACGCAGTGTAGTAATCCTTTTTATTTTCTTTGATGGTATATGATAGTCGATATCCAATCAAAAATTCAAGTTGTTGTGATAATAGATAACTACTTATAAATCGTGATGTTCGTCCATTCCCATCATAAAAGGGGTGAATGTAGCCGAATAAATAGTGGAAAATAGATATTCTGATAATATCTGGGATACTTTTGTCATTTAGAATTTTCAATGCACAAGATATTTCTTCAGTTATTTTGGCTTCGGGATATGATCCTTTGTGGATAACCTTATGAGTTATAGATGTAACTTCTGCCAAGTCCTTTCGGAATAAAAGTCCGTCAGGGAAATTTTCCGGCTCGTCTTCTATCACTTCTGACAGTACTAATTCGTCGTACAGGTGGCGTATATCCTCGCAACTTTCTAATGGAATTTTATTTGATGTCATAAGATTATATTTGTTGACTAACCCGGAAAATCTCTTCTTGGGACCACCTTCATTGAGGTTGTTCAGTACCATATTAAGCTCATGACGAGAGCTATGGACACCTTCCATTTCGTTTGTCTGCTCAATCTCTCCAAGCATACTTGCTTTAGCAAATTGCGTTAAGGCTATTTGTGGCAATTTTTCCGCAATGTCGTGTATCTTTAAATTTGTATTCATAATTTCATTTTGTAGATTAAAAATCTCAAGGCAAGGGCAGAAAAATATTGTATTACTATTGATTTTAACTGGAAGTTTTATAGTACTTTCTCCATTAAAACGCAAGTTGTATAGTTTTTCATATTCTGCTTTGTTTTCATAATATATATGGGATAAGAGTTTGTAATCCATGTGGTGATTCTCCTAATAGATAAATTTTTACTGACTAGATATTAAATATCAAAGTTAATCCGTAAAAACAGTATATAATTTACGACTTTACTAAATTATATACCGTTGAATCCGTAAAGTCAATAGCAAATTTACAAATATATATTATATTATGTGACAACATATGTAAAAATAACCGCTGTTTTGATATCAGCGGTTATTTTTTAATCACTATTTCACTCTAAATACCATAAGCTGACTATTAAAGTCTACATTGTCACGGAAGTATACACCTATATTCATAAGCATTGCACCTGTGTATTCCTTACCGCTGAGTGTTTCGATATATATTTTGTCAGGCTCAAGGTCTTTAAGACGAGCATTCTCAAATCGTGCACTAGGCTTACCAAGGATTGTGGTGATAAATAATGCAATCTCCGTTTTATCCTGTGAGGTATACTGCCACACTGCGTGATTAGTTTCATATGGTGAACTGATTCTGTAAAGGTCGCCCCACTGAACAATATGACGAATCTTTTTATACAGCTTAACTTGCAATTTAACAGCATCAAATTCCTCTTGCGGTAGATTATTTAGGTCAAGCTCATAGCCAAACTGCCCTGCCATAGCTACATTTCCTCTTGTATCAATCGGTGTCACTCTACCTACCTGATGATTTGGCACAGCTGAAACATGTGCACCCATGGATGATGCAGGATAAATAAGGCTTGTGCCTTGCTGAATGTAGAGTCTTTCGATGGCGTCTGAATCATCACTTGTCCAGATTTGTGGATGATAGTAGAGCATACCCATATCAAATCTGCCACCACCACCTGAGCATCCCTCAAAGAGTACATCAGGGAACCTTGATGTGATTGCTTCAAGCACTTCGTATAGCCCAAGGACGAATCTGTGATTAAGCTCTACCTGCCTTTCAGGCTCAAGAGTAGCAGAGCCAACCTCTGACAGGTGCCTGTTCATATCCCACTTAACATATGAGATAGGCGCAGATGATAATATATCACATACCACCTTGATAATATATTCTCTTACATCCTGCCTTGAAAGGTCAAGAACCAACTGCTGACGAGCCTCGCTTCTATGCCTGCCCTTAATATGAATGCACCAATCGGGGTGAGCCTTGTAAAGCTCGCTTTGGGCAGAAACCATTTCAGGCTCAAACCATAAGCCGAATTTCATCCCAAGACTGTTTACCTTTTCTCCGAGGGATTTAAGCCCCTTAGGGAGCTTGTTTTCATCTACAAACCAATCTCCAAGAGATGTAGTATCGTCATCTCTTTTGCCAAACCAACCATCATCAAGAACCATGAGGTCAATATCAGCATCCTTGGCCTTTTTTGCAATATTAAGTATCTTTTCTTCATCAAAGTTAAAGTATGTAGCTTCCCAGTTGTTTATAAGCACAGGTCTTTCTGCCTTTTTGTACTTGCCTCGGATAAGGTTATCACGGATAATGTTGTGGAAGTTTCTCGACATCTGACCTATACCCTTGTGGGAGTATGTCATCACAACCTCGGGGGTGTAGAAACTTTCCCCCTTTTCAAGCATCCAACCGCTGTTAAATGGATTGATACCCATAAAAGCTCTTGTTGTGCCAAACTGATCCACCTCTGCACCTGCGATAAAATTACCGCTATACACAAGGCCAAACCCATATGCATCGCCCATAT
The DNA here is from genome assembly GCA_029004515.1 of Eubacteriales bacterium. Taxonomy (GTDB): domain Bacteria; phylum Bacillota; class Clostridia; order Monoglobales; family UMGS1388; genus UMGS1388. Next base: position 4,770 of record JAQVYH010000094.1, read on the forward strand.
CCTCGGTGGTGTTTTTACCCACAAGGGCAAAGAATGGATTGTGCTGATGACTGCTTGTACCTCGTTTACTGTCAATGGTGATTGCAGCATTTATTAGTGGCGTGCGCTGAATGTGACGCTCATTTGCCCATGAACCAAACAGATGAACAAAGTCATAGTCCATATTATCAAAATCCATCGTCATTGAAAGGGTTCTATTAAGGCGGATGGGGTCATCACTCTGATTCTCTATAATTACATTTCTTGTGATGATATCCTTTTCCTCAAATACAGAGTAGCAAAGGGTGATTTTAAGTCCCTTGAGGTTGTCCTTTAAGAAAATCTTTAAGGTTTCACATTCTGCGTCCTTATCCTGATATGTGTGGGGAAGCCCCTTTATGTCAGGCTTGCCCTTTTCTATCTCATAGCCTTCATAGTCACAAACTGTTACCCTTGAGCCATCAATATATTGTGCATGGAGGGCAGGCGAGCGAAAGTCACAGCTACCGTAGAATGGATATTCCATTGGGAGAGTGTCGGTTGAAAAGGTCTTATCGCTGAAATTATCATCTGGTGAAAACGCCCTTCTCATATGTGGGAATGTAAGCTCAACATCTGTGATATCAGATACCTGTCTTCCGTAGTGTATGTGCACAGGGAATTTACCTTTGTATATACAAAAGATATATCCTGTGTTCTTTGTAATAAGGTTAAACAATAAATTGTCTTTATCAAACTTTATCATTTAATATCACTCCGCATCATCAAAGTATAAAACCTGTGGTGTAAACTCTCTGTTTCGTATTCCGTTTATAATGTCTTCAATTGTTTTCATCTCTTTATCCGATGTCATTGCACCAAGACGAGGTCTTTCTCCTTTGTGGTTATCCGATGCGTAGATATATGGAAGATCATAAGAGTCCGCATAGAATTTTGCCATATCGTTTTCAAAATCTGTTCTGCTGGCGTTGAGCACCTCAACCGCGTCAACATGCCTTGGGAAAAGGCGGATGTGGTCTATGTAGGAAGCCTCTCTGAATGGATGTGCATGAACGATAAATCCACCTGATTCACGCACAAGGTTGCAATATTCGCTGGTTGTGATATCCATAATGTGTGGATTATCCAAAAGCCACTTCTCATCAAGTCCGTAGGTGAGAAGGTCCATTCCGCCATGACCATATTCCCAACCGAAGAACACCTTGATTCCAAGCTTGTCCCCTGTTTCTTTTGCGATATAATAGCTCTGCATAAACCGTCTTATTCGTTCGTTGTATGAAAGGTATCTTGGGTGCGGAGTGTTGCCGGTTAGGAAGTGGTCTGTTATGCACACACCATCATAGCCTATGCTGTGATAGTACTCAACCTGCTCCTTAGCACCGATTAGTGCACATTTGCTTGATTGCTTTGTATGTGTATGAAGCTCGTATAAAAACATAATTACTTCTCCCATTTCTATTATAATTATCTGTATTGTAGCATAAAATAGCTATCATTGCTATATTGTTTTTAAGTTTTAATATCTTTTTGCTTTTTTGCTCTATTTGTGTTATAATAAATTCAAATAATAAATTTATTATGGAGTGACAACAGGATGAAAAAGATACTATTGATTGGTGATTCTATACGAGGTGGCTATGATAAATATGTCAAACTGTCCTTTGACGGTGTAGCACAGGTGTATTATCCTTCTGAAAATTGTCGTTTTACTACATACATAATTCGTAATATTTTTGAATGGAAAAATGATATATGTTGCGGTGATGATGTGGATTTGGTACATTGGAACGCAGGACTTTGGGATGACCTTATTGTTCTTGATGGGAAGCACCACGTGTCTATAGATGTATACAAAGAAAACATCGAAAGAATATGCAACCTGATTAAGATACTCTTCCCCAAAGCAAAGATGATATTTGCCACATCAACTCCTGTTCAAGAGGAGCTGTTTGTAGATTATAAGAGATACAATAAGGATACAGAAGAATACAATGCTGCTGCAATTGATATAATAAAAAAATATGGTGGCGAAATCAACGATTTGTATGGGCTCCTTAAGGATGCGCCAAAAGAATATCACTCTGATAGAACCCACTTCTATACTAAAGAAGCAACTGAGATTATTACTAATCAAGTGGTTAAACATATAGAAAAGTCTTTAGACATAAAAGGTAAAAAACTGGATTATCAAGCACTTTTCAGTGAGAAAGATGACATTGTAGGATTATAATACATTAAGGAGATGTTATTTATGAGGATATGTGTATATGGCGGAGCAAGCACCGTAATTGGTGAAAAATATATTACTGCTACCGAGGACCTTGGCAGAAAGATCGCACAGCGTGGTCATGGTATGGTATTTGGCGCAGGGGCAAATGGCCTTATGGGTGCTGTAGCTCGCGGTGTGAACGAGAATGGCGGAGAAATAATTGGTGTTGTTCCAACATTTTTTAATGTTGATGGGGCCCTTTTCGATAAGTGCACTCAGCTTATTCGCACCGAAACAATGCGCGAGCGAAAGCAGATTATGGAGGATAATGCAGATGCATTTATTATGACCCCCGGTGGCATCGGTACATTTGAGGAGTTCTTTGAAATCCTCACTCTCAAACAGCTTGGTAGACATACCAAGCCTATTGCGATTTTCAGTATTGATGGCTATTATGATGGTATCGCAGAGATGATGGAGACTGCTATTAGGGAAAACTTTATCCGTGAGGAAATAAAGAATCTTTATAAGGTTTTTGAAGATATTAATCAGATGCTCGATTATTTGGAAACTTGTGATAGAACGGAGTATAGTATTCTCGACTTAAAAGACATTAAGTAGGCTAGTAAAAATGCACAGAACGCATAAAGGAAAATATTTTTTTTGCATTTGCATATGAAAGGATTTGCATTAAGCAAATCCTTTTTTCTTTTATTTCCATTATGCTACAAACGAACTTCACCTCTTGGAGTACTTATGTACACCTTCGGGCAAGTATTTTTCGGCTGAAGCCTCAAAATATTCAGTTCGTTTGTTCTGCACTATTTTTCCGTTGCCTTTTCTATATAATATAAAATGCACAGACCGAGCAAAGCGATAGTAAATAATAAATATGCTATAGAAAGGATTTGCGTTTGCAAATCCTTTTTTATTAAGTCGGTATAAAGAGAGCCTACATTTGCAAATCCTTTTTAGATATTTGCTTTTTATTCAGATAATTTTCTTTTCTTTTCGGATAATATATGGTATAATATGGGAAAATACAGTATAGGAGATGATAGATAATGGCAGTAAGAAACTATTCAGCAATAACACCGGAGCTTTACAGACTATCGGATATTTGCGTGGGTAATAAGATTGATGTTGACTTATACACCAAGCATGATGTAAAGAGGGGGCTTCGTGACAACGACGGTAAGGGCGTTCTTACGGGTCTTACAGAAATCTCTACTATCAATTCAAAAAAGATGATTGATGGTCAGCTTGTTCCTTGTGAGGGTGAGCTATACTACCGTGGAATTAATATTGAAAATCTCGTTGATGGTTTTACATCAGAGGGTAGATTTGGTTTTGAAGAAACTGTATATCTGCTTCTCTTTGGTAAGCTCCCAACAAAGGAGCAGCTTGATGAATTTTGTCATTTATTAGTTACTTATCGTACATTACCAACTAACTTTACAAGAGATGTAATTATGAAAGCAACTAATCAGGATATTATGAATGTTCTTGCACGAAGCGTCCTTACACTTTATGCATATGATAAAAATGCAAATGATACCAGTATTCCAAATGTTCTTCGTCAGTCCATTCAGCTTATAGCCAATTTCCCTGTGCTGTCTGTATATGCTTACCGTGCATACAGACATTTTGTAAAGGGCAAGGGACTTATTATTCATAGTCCTAGTCCAAAGCTTTCCACAGCAGAAAACATCTTAAGACTACTCCGTCCAGACAAGAGCTTTACACAGCTTGAAGCAAAGATACTTGATATCGCTCTTGTTCTCCACGCAGAGCATGGCGGCGGTAATAACTCAACCTTTACAACTCACGTTGTTACGTCATCAGGTACTGATACCTATTCATCCGTTGCTGCGTCTATTTGTTCTCTTAAGGGGCCGAAGCACGGTGGCGCAAATATTAAGGTTAAGGAAATGTTTACTGACCTCAAGAAGAATGTTAAAAATTGGGACGACGATGAGGAAATCAAGGCGTATCTTGTTAAGCTTCTTAACAAAGAGGCATTTGACAAGTCAGGTCTTATCTATGGTATGGGACACGCGGTTTATTCTATTTCTGATCCTAGGGCGGGAATCCTTGAGAAGTATGTTGGTATGCTCTCAGCGGAAAAGGGTCTCACAAAAGAGTTTGAGCTTTACAACAGTGTTGCTCGCCTTGCGCCTGAGGTTATTGCAGAAAAGAGAAAGATTTATAAAGGCGTAAGCCCTAATGTCGATTTTTATAGTGGCTTTGCCTATGATATGCTTGGTCTTCCTGATGAGCTATATACACCACTATTTGCAGTTGCACGTGTGGCTGGTTGGAGCGCACATAGAATAGAAGAGC
>JAQVYH010000095.1 GCA_029004515.1 Eubacteriales bacterium
TGGGTATTTTTTCATTCCTTTTATTCCTGACATAGTAACACCTCCTATGGTATTATTCTACCATAGGAGGTGTCTTTTTTCTATTGTCCGTTTTTACTGGACCTGTTCATAATGAGAAAGGCCTTTTTATTACATATTAAAGGGATAGATAAAACTGCGAAGTTTGTTCATACAATGGGTCTGCACATTTTTAGCATCCCGTTTTACTTAATAAAGTGGGTCTACTCTATATATAAGGTGAAGAATGTTTCCCTCTGGGTCACGGAAGAAATATGTCTTAATCTTATCATTAACCTTTGCAAGTTCAGGAAGCTCCTGAACACCCGCACCCTTAAGCTTTTCAACTACTGTTTCAAAGTCATTTACTGAAAGAGCAAGATGACGAAGACCGCTTCCATTAGATGAAGATTTGTCTGTATCGATATCTGCTGCGAAGATTTCAATCATATCTCCCTCCGGAAGTGCGATAAAGTATGTACCCTTACCATTGTCATAAACAATGCGGAAGTTGAGATATTCAACATACCAATCTACAAGCTTCTTTGGCTCCTTTGCGCAAAGCGCAACATGTTCAAGTCCGTATACCATAATTAATTTCTCCTTTTATTCTTAAAATCTCATCATTTAACAAAATCCCATAAGTCTGCCCAAGGTATAAACAACCATCGCTACTATCCAGGCAATCCCTGTCTGCCATACCATTGCAAGTGTCGCTTGCCAGCCTGAGCCAAGCTCCCGACGGATTGCCGCCATTGCCGCAACACAGGGCATATAAAGCAGTGTAAAAGTTAAGAATGAAAACGCCTGAAGTGGTGTAAACAGCTCTGACAGACTACTAGCCTGAACACCAAGCACAGCAAAGGTGCTGACAACAGCCTCTTTTGCTGTAAGGCCTGTAATAAGTGCAGTTGCCGCACGCCAGTCATTAAAGCCAAGGGGAGCAAATACAGGTGAAACTGTTCTACCCACAAGAGCAAGAATACTGTCTGCGCCATTCTCCACAAGATTGAACTGGGTATCAAGGCTTTGCAGGATCCAAATAATAATAGTTCCAACAAAGATTATTGTAAATGCCTTCTGCAAAAAGTCCTTTGCCTTATCCCACATAAGAAGATAAATACTTTTTAGTGATGGAAGTCTATATGAAGGAAGCTCCATAATAAACGGTACAGGCTCTCCATTATAAACTGTGCTCTTAAGAAACCATCCACAGATAATTGCAATTATTATCCCTATTACATACAAACTTATCATAACAAGCGCCTGATTCTTTTGGAAAAACACTGCCGTAAACAAAGCATATATCGGGAGCTTTGCACTACAAGACATAAAGGGGATTAATAGAATTGTCATTTTCCTATCATGCTCACCTGACAGAGTTCTTGTTGCCATAATGGCAGGTACGCTACACCCAAAGCCGATAAGCATAGGCACAAAAGAGCGTCCTGAAAGACCTATCTTCCTTAAAATCTTATCCATAACAAAGGCAACTCGTGCCATATAACCACTATCTTCAAGTATTGACAAGAAGAAAAACAGAACAACAATAATCGGTAAGAATGAAAGAACCCCACCAACACCTGCATAAACACCATCAATAATCAGTGAATGCATCCATTCACTTATCCCCCAATAAGAAAGAGTCTGGTCGGAAAGCTGTGTGAAAATCTCTATTCCCTTTTCCAATATGTCACTTAAAAATGCACCGATAACACCGAATGTGAGCCAGAAAACTGTGAGCATTATCCCAAGGAAGATAGGAATCGCCCAAATTCTATTAGTAAGTACATTATCTATCTTAACAGAACGGATATGTTCTCTGCTCTCAACAGAATGCTTTACAACTGTTCTTCTGCAAAGTCGTTCAATAAACTCATATCGCATATCTGCAAGAGCCGCTTCACGGTCCGTACCAAGAGCCTTCTCCATATCGTCTGTTATATGTCCTACAATATCAATCTGATTCTCGGTAAGAGAGAGAGTTTTCATCATAGGCTCATCTCCCTCGACAAGCTTTGTTGCCGCAAAACGGATTGGGATATCCGCCGCTACGGCACTATCCTCTATAAGATTGCCAATTGCGTGTATTGCCTTATGTACCTGCCCCAAGCAAAAGTCCTGAACACCGGGTCTAGTTCCGTTCTGTGCAGTTTTTATTGTGCGTTGCACAAGCTCGCTTATGCCAAACTTTTTACTAGCGGAGATAGGCACCACAGGAACTTTTAGCTCCTCCTCTATCTTCTTAACATCAATATAGTTGCCATTAGACTCAACCTCATCCATCATATTGAAGGCCAAAACCATAGGCATATTAAGGTCCATTAGCTGAAGTGTGAGGTATAAATTTCTTTCAATATTTGTAGCATCTAATATATTTATGATTGCATCCGGTTTTTCCTTAAGCAGAAAATCTCTTGTCACAACCTCCTCAGATGTATAAGGCGCAAGAGAGTATATACCCGGAAGGTCTACAACAGATACATCAGGGTGCTTCTTAATTATGCCAACCTTCTTCTCAACAGTTACGCCGGGGAAGTTACCCACATGCTGGTTGCTACCTGTAAGCTGATTGAAAAGGGTTGTCTTACCACAATTCTGATTGCCAATAAGTGCAACGGTTATTTTCTTCATCAATCAAGCTCCTCTACTTCAATCTTTCGTGCATCGTCCTGTCGGATGGCCAATCCATAACCACGAAGACTAATTTCAATGGGGTCGCCAAGAGGCGCAACTTTACGCACCATAACCAAGGTGTTTGGTGTGATGCCCATATCAAGGAGTCTTCTGCGAAGAGCTCCCTCACCACCCACCTTTATTACTATTCCCCTTTTGCCTATCTCAAGTTCACTTAAGTTCCTCAAGTTGCGTACCTCTTTCTGTTATCTTTCTATATAAACCTCATTATTTACGGTGTCTGTATAAATCAGCTCACCATCATACCTGCAATAAAAGCCGTCAATAAGTCCAATGCCTAATAAGTTATCGTCTTCCTTAAGATATGTAATAAAAGCATTAGTCTTAACCCTACCATACTCAAAGTGGGGACTGTTGTACATATCGACCCTGTCAACACCATAGTTGATAAGAATCTTTTCTGTGTATTCCCCACGGTCTATGCAAACTTCCAAAATATCCCCAGTGCGTTTTTTAGTTATCTCAAGACCATCGTCAAATACAAATCCACGAACAAACTTCTGCTTTCTATTCTCGGATTTTGCCTTAACACTTACATACTTTCTCTCAATTGTTTCACCATTGATTTCAGACATACCCATCTTTTCAACAAGGTCAAAATCAAAGGGCGCAATGTGCATTACCTTAACACGAACATTGCCATTCTCGATATACTGTTCCTCACCTGTGCCTGTAAGTGAGCCTCTATAGTGAAGAAGTGATTCAAAATCACCTTCAGTTTCGGCATACACATCATCTATTACAAGTATAACATCTTTGAGCATAATAAAATGTCTAAAATTCTTCTGCAATACATTTAGATACGGAACTGTGCAATCAGCCAGAATATATTTAAACCCTGGCTTATCGATGGTGCTTTCAATAGTGCCCACACCATGAACACCTCCGCCATACATGCCATCCTCACGCACACCTTGACCATTAAAAAGAATTACATTATGAGCAGAGGGTGCACAGAAATACGGAAGGTATTCTGCTTTGGAATATTTACAAGTACCGCTGTCAATTACAATCTCAGCATTTTTATATGTAATCATATAATGGCCTGTATCTCTATGATTGTGACAGCCGGTTTCCCCTGTCTTGATTGGCATAAAGATATCGTTCTCTCTATATGAAGCTATGCCCGTATTATGAAAAACCGCCAATGGCTTGCACACAATAGGTTGTGGCTCAGCATTAATATTCTCAAGATGGATAAAGTCAAATCCATTGATTAAGTTATACCTAAACTTCATATATGCTGTTACCATATCTCCTCTGTTATAAAGATTTGCAAGGTATAAAAAGACAAGGCTATTGCTATTATTTGAATGAGTATCACCCATCTTTGCAAAGCTAAGCTTACCGTCCCCGTGAATCTCATGCATGAAGCTAAGAGCGAAATCACATGTCTTATCCAGCGCAACAACATCAATAAGGTCTCGTTTTCCTGTTGCACGTCGATATAGTTCCTCAAAAACTGTAAAGTTTGTAAGGCCATATAGCATATAGCCTGCATATTCGATATAATCACCATCTTCACCAAAGTTGCGATGTTTATTATACTGAATATCTCCCTGATATGCCAGCCAATCCTTGAATCCCTGTGCAATATAAGTAAGTATTTCGCATTTATTGCTAATCTTATCGCCAGCAAGAATGAGCGCTATACCAGCACCTCCAACACAAACTGACCACCAGTTATGACCCATTGTGTCAAGGCTATGCCTTTTAGTTTCTGGGTTAACCCATTCATTATATATAGGAATAATGCCCTTTTCGCAGATATTGGTTTCAATCTTGTCACATTCCTCGGTGGAAAATAGATCCTTAGAAAGATAATACGCCGTGCTAAGCGTTGCGCTTACATCTCCTGTAAGAAGGTCAGTATCCCAACCATTTCCTTTGCCCTGACTTACCCATTCAGGGTATTCGCTTATTTTAAGAATAACTTCCTTTAGTACCTCGTCATACTTTCTGTCTCCTGTGATTGCGCGAAGGAATGCCAGTTTCATCAAAGTAAAGCTTGAAAGATAAAAACCTGTGGCATACTTGTCCTCAACAACAATGGCATTCATCATTGCTTTATAATCAGCCTTCTCAGCCTCTGCCTTAAGTCGATTAATAAAATCCTTTGCAACAGGATTGTTTTCACATTTATTCCGAAGTTTTTTTATATTAATTAGCATTTAATCCACTCCCCAGTTTTAGCTATGGTAATTATACACCGAAAGCATATAAAAAACAATACAATTTAGTAAAATGCATTGACTATTAAATTAAAACAAAGTATAATTTTTTTATAACAAATCATAGGGGGCTATATGATGACACCCATCAGAGAAAAATGGAATGGCACTATGTCAAACAGAGAAAGATTCAACAATCAGATGAATTATAAACCTGTTGACAGATGTTTTAATATGGAATTTGGCTACTGGGATGAAAACTTTTCACAGTGGAAAATGTTTATAGAAAATGGTATCAAGAACAATGAACAGGCAGACCAATTCTTCAATTTTGACAAAATTGATTGTATCTTCGGTGACCTATGGATGAACCCTTGTTTTGAAACTAAGATTTTGGAACGACGCGGCGATAAAAATCTTATCCTCAACTATGAAGGATTATATGCCGAGGTTCCTGCAGATGGACATGATACTATTCCGCACTACATAGGCTCAAGCATTGAAACTCCTGATGACTGGAAAAAGGTTAAGGCAGAGCGTTTCAGGCCTGAAGTTGTAAGAAAAGTAGATATTGAAGCCCTTAAGGCAAAGCACCTCCCTGACAGAGATTATCCATTAGGTGTACATTGTGGCTCAATGATAGGTAAGATTCGTGATATGCTTACATTTGAGGGCTTGTGTTATGCAATCTATGACTATCCAGAAATGATTGAGGATATGGTTGAAACATCATGCATATTGGTAGAAAACTTTCTCGATCAGATTCTACCTCACTTTGATTTTGACTATGCATCAGGTTGGGAAGATATCTGCTTCAAAAATGGACCTATCGTTTCACCTGAATTTTTTAAGAATGTGGTTATGCCACGCTATAAGAGAATAAACAAGAAGTTAAAGGCTCATGGAATCGACCTTTGGTATACAGATTGTGACGGAGACATCAGGCCACTTCTCCCTTACTTCCTTGAGGGCGGCATAAATTGTATGTTCCCATATGAAGTGAACGGATGCTGTCATCCAGCAGAGCTTATTAAGGAATATGGCAAGGACCTTAAAATAATGGGCGGTATTGACAAGATTCAGTTAATCGCAGGCAAGGATGCAATTAAGGCATATCTTGAGAGTGTTGCACCACTAGTTGAAGCAGGTGGATACATTCCATTCTGTGACCACAGATGCCCTCCTGATGTAACTGAAGAAAACTATCTCTACTATCTTGACCTTAAAAAGGAGATGTTTGGTTTATGAGAAACTATGACGTTTGCGTAATCGGTGGTAGCTGCACAGGTGTATTTGCCGCTATAAGAGCCGCTGAGGATGGATATAATGTATGTATAATCGAGAGCAGCAACTGCTTTGGCGGTACTGCCACAGCAGGATTTGTAAACATATGGCATACCTTCTATGATGCAGAATACAAAACTAAAATAATAGGCGGCCTTTCACAAGAGGTGGTTGACCTTCTTGCAAAAAAGGACGCTGTTATTGAGACTCCAAACTCACCACACAGAGGATATACCTTTGATAGTGAGCAGTTAAAGTTTGTATTGGACAGGATGGTTATAGAAAGCGAGATAACACCTTATCTTCATACATCATTTTACGATGCAGAAACCGAAGGAAACAAAATCACAAGCATTACCGTTGGTAATAAGGACGGTTTGTTTAAAATCGGTGCAAAGTTCTTCATCGACGCAACAGGTGATGGAGACTTGTGCAGAAGAGTTGGTATAGAAAGCTACTATGACGAGGCTATGCAGCCGCCAACTATGTGTGCAAGGCTATATGGCATTATGCCAGATCAGTATGGATTGGTATCACAGACTCTTCGCGAGCATGGTGACGAGATGGATCTTGGCAAGGATTGGGGTTGGAGAGGGTTCACTCCCGGCGACCCAAGATTTGTCCTCAGCGCAGATAATCACGTATTCAATGTAAACTGTGCTAATGCTGATGACTTAACATATGCTGAAATAGAAGGCAGACGCAGGGTTGAGGGCATCGAATATTTGCTAAAAAAATATATCGATAGCAAAATTCAGATAACAGCGCTTCCATCATATATTGGAATAAGAGAGACATACCATATTAAATCAATGCACCAAGCAAATGTAGAAGATATCCTTTATGGAAAGAGATTTGAGGATGCTGTTATCAATGGTTCATACAGAGTGGACTATCACCATGCGGATACAAGCGGAATCACATTTAAATATCTCGATGGCACACAGGAAGTTATCCCAGAGGCAGGAGCAAAAATGGAGCTTTCCAGATGGAGAGAGCCAATTGATGTTGATCCTACCCTCTATCAATTACCATACGGTGCATTAGTGCCTGCTTCAAAGCTTGAAAATATACTTATGGCTGGACGAATGATAGATGCAGACAGAGAGGCTTTCAGTGCACTTCGAGTAATGGTTAATTGCAATCAGATGGGAGAGGCAGCTGGACAAGCGGCGGCAATTGCCCTACATGAAGGAATACGCGCAAAGGATGTCTCCACAAAGGACTTAAGAAGTGCTCTATCCCATAAAGGTGCAATAATAATATAATTAAGAAATGGATTTGATTTTCACATGAACATTCTTGCAGCAATGAGTGGCGGTGTTGATAGCTCTGTAACTGCATATCTCCTTCAATCACAAGGGCACAATATTACAGGCGTTACAATGAAACTTTTCGATAAAGACAACCCTATTTTCTCCATGGAAAAGAGTTGTTGCACTGACGATAATATTCAGGATGCAAGAGAAGTCTGTAACAGACTAGGAATAGACTATCACGTAGTGAATTTTACCGATGATTTTAAAAGCCAAGTAATAGACAGATTTGTTCATGCCTATGAAAATGGCGCAACACCTAATCCATGTGTCGATTGTAATAGGCATATGAAGTTTAAACGCCTATTAAAACAGGCAGAAGAAATGAACCTTGATGCTGTTGCTACAGGCCATTATGCACAGGTTAAAAAGGTTGGAGACAGATATCTCGTAATGAAGGGAACTGACGAATCTAAAGATCAGAGTTATGTTCTGTATTCCCTGACCCAAGAACAATTGTCACGCACCATATTACCAATAGGAGAGCTGACAAAAAACCAAGTAAGAGAAATCGCACAGGAGCAAGGATTCATTAATGCAAACAAAAAGGACAGTCAGGATATCTGCTTTGTACCAGATGGTGACTATGCAGGACTTATCCGAAGAATTTCGGGCAAAGCATATCCAAAGGGTGACTTTGTGGATCTTCAGGGAAATATTCTTGGGCAGCATAATGGGATTATCCACTATACAATAGGACAACGAAAAGGTCTTGGAATAGCTTTTGGTGAGCCAAAATATGTTTGCGGAATACACCCCCAAAGCAATGAAGTAATTCTTGGCAGCAATGATGATTTATTTATAACGACAGTTGTTGTAGACAATGTTAATTTTATTGCTTGTGATAGTATAGATGCTCCAATAAAAGCAGAGGCGAAAATTCGCTACAATCACACACAACAACCTGCAACAATAACTCAGACAGGGGAAAACCAGATAACAATAGTATTTGACCAACCACAAAGAGCAGCAACGCCGGGACAATCTGCAGTTGTATACGATGGTAACATCGTAATCTGTGGTGGAACAATCATTTAATAAGTATAGTGTACATTAATAAGTTTCTTTAAGTATAGTGTGTATTATTAAACTATCCTTTTGTAGGTATATTATGAATTATAGGAATATCTTATGTAGGTATTCTGTAAATCAATAAACTATCGTTTGCAACTATAGTGCAAATCAATAAGCTGTCATTACGTAAGAATAGCGTAAATTATTAAACTATCATTTCGCAACTATAGTGTAAATCAATAGCAATTATTTAGTAAGTATAGTTCAAATTAAAGAACTATCATTTTGCAACCATATTGTAAATCAATAAACCGTCATTTTGCAACTATAGTGTAAATCAATAAGCTATTATTTAGTAAGCATAGCTCAAATTAAAGAACTATCATTTTAAAAGGAATTGCTTTATAGCAATTCCTTTTATTTATGCCTTATACAATATAGAATTGAGAACTAACAAGCAAAAAGAGTCTCTGATAATCTGCACAGATATCCTACACCAGCTGAGTTTGGTCTGGCCTCATTTGCACCAAACACAGACAAAAACCTCCTTACCATTTTGTGATTTAATCAGCAAGCTTGCATCATTGTAACACAGGGAGGATTCATTTATAGCTATTTTTTTGATTTCACCTGCATAACTCGTTGTTTATCGGTTGATACCAACGAAAAAAGCACAGAGCTTATTGAACAGGTCCAGTAAAAACGGACAATAGAAAAAAGACACCTCCTATGGTAGAATAATACCATAGGAGGTGTTACTATGTCAGGAATAAAAGGAATGAAAAAATACCCACCATCAATAAGAAACGAA
>JAQVYH010000096.1 GCA_029004515.1 Eubacteriales bacterium
AATAATTCCGTCCACTTTCCCGGCGCGACAATCCTCGATCAACTGCAGGAACTGTGCCCGGTTCTTTGTGCGTGTGCCGGAAATACCTGTATCAGCATATATTCCGGCAAATTCGCAGTCATCAGACTGTGAGAGCAGATTCTCGTAATAAGTTACCTGTGCCGTAAGGCTGTGCAGCTGCTCGTCCTGCTGACTTGAAACGCGGCAGTATGCGGCGATACGGTTACTCTTCTTTTGTAGCGGTTTGGGCAGAAGTGTCATAATCTCCCTTTTTTCGTTTTTCATATTTTCTCACTCCGTTCTGTATCGTCCACGAAAGCTCGGTACCGTCTCTGAATACAAAGATGACCGTACAGTCTGAATTAACCTTTATATAATTGACCGTAGCTTGAAATACCAGCTGGTCAAATTCCTTCATAAGACCGTCCAACTTATCCAGCTCCCTCAGAAAAGCAGTAATCTGAATACGCTTAGCGCCAAGGAGCCCTATCTGAGAGGATAGTTCCTTCCTTTTCTGTTGCAGAATTTCGTGGCGAGCAAGGTGTTCTTCATAACGCTTGTTGATTTCTTTTATGCCGTCTTTTTGCTTACTGCCTACTGTAAGCAGATTGTTAATCAGCGTAGAAATTTCACCACATTCGCGGTTCACGTCCTCAAGCTGAGCTTGAAGTGCGCTGTCGTCTGTAATTGCGTCAAGGCAAAGTGCGTAATTAGCTTTGATTTCACTCTTGCGAGTGATGATGCTGTTTATGGCTGCAACGAAGGTTTCCTCGATGCTCTCTTCTTTTAGCGTTGGCGTAACGCAGTAATTACGCTTCATGAACTTGTTGTTGCAATGCCAGTGCCATGAAGAGTATTTGCTACCGGCGTGCCATATCTTTCTGCCGTAATACCCGCCACAATCCGCGCAGATAATTCGCCCCGAGAAAATAGAGACACACTGAGCATGGCCACCGGCCTCTTGCCGTCTGCGGAACTCCTCCTGCACCATTTCAAACACCTCAGGGCGTATGATTGCCGGGTGATTTTGAGGTATATAGTACATCGGTAATTCGCCTTCGTTCTTCTTACTCGTTTTCGACAAAAAATCTATGGTGAATTTTTTTTGTAAAATTGCGTCGCCCCTATATTTTTCGTTATGGAGGATGCTTACTATAGTAGAAACCCGCCATAGCGTCTTTTTACCAGGCGTTGGTATCTGTTCCTCGGTCAGTCGGGTCGCTATGTCGTAGGGCGTTTTCCCGGAAAGATACTCATCATATATACGCCGAACGATTACTGCCTCTTCTTCGACGATTTCCATCTCACCGGCTTCCGAGCCTTTTTTATAGCCGAGGAAATTTGAGTACGCAAGGCTCATCTTGCCATCGGCGAATCGTTTGCGTTGACCCCATGTGGTGTTTTCGCTGATGCTACGTGACTCTTCCTGGTGGAGGCGGTGGGAATTGAACCCACGTCCGAAAACACGCCACACAGCTTTCTACGAGTTTAGTTTATGATTAGAGATTCCCTCCACTAAAGGTTCATAAACAGCCCTTTAGCTTTGGTAGCTGCATAAGTCGTGGCCATCGCAAAGCTTAGATGGCTCATGTTCACCACTAGATGACGCTCTATCCTATGCCGTGGTCCTCAAAGGTAGAACGGTTGCCTTAATTAGGCAGCGTAAGCTAAATTATTGTTAGCGTTTAATTAAAGATTGCGATTTTTTAAAGCGGCACCGCACCGCTACCCGCTTACTGTGCTTATATGTCCCCGTCGAAACCTGACGCCCCCATATAAACAATATTAATATTGATTGCGCTCCTTAACTGCTCTTGCGATATCTCTCTTGGCATCCTTTTCTGCCAAAGATGCACGCTTGTCATAGAGCTTTTTACCCCTTACAAGGCCTAACTCCATTTTTACCCTTGAGCCCTTGATATATACGCTAAGGGGTACAAGAGAAAATCCTGGCTGTGCTGAAAGTCCCACAAGGCGAGTGATCTCGTTTTTATGAAGAAGAAGCTTTCTCTCCCTCAATGGATCACGATTGAATATATTTCCCTTTTCATATGGGCTTATGTGCATATTCAGCACCCAAATCTCCCCGCCACGACAGGTAGCATAGCTATCTTTTAAGTTAAGCTTGCCCTCACGGACGGATTTAACCTCTGTGCCAACAAGCACAAGACCGGCTTCAATCTTCTCGTCCACAAAGTAATCGTGAAACGCCTTTTTATTAGATGCAAGAACTCTCGTTGCAGCCTTGTTTTCAGCCATAATCCGCCCTCCTTTCATAGGGAAAGTTTATTGTAACACTATGAGATTGCAATGTCAAGGGGGAATGTGTAGGCATTCCTCCAACTTAAGCCAATTACTTTTTAAGTTTCTTACTAACCAATTCCTTGAGCTGCTTTTCATTTTCAGGAAGTGGAATACTATCAAATAACTGCCATTTTTCCTCAAGCTCTACGCTATCGTCAGGGCCGAGAAGCTCAAGCTCACCGAGAGTTTCCATCTCTAGCATAGAACCCTTTGTATAGGTTTCGTAGCTCATACCGCCATCAGGATAGCAGCCGTCAGCAACTGTATCATAGCTAATCGCAAACAAATCACCATCAATAAAGTAGAGTGCATAGCCTTCTTCATTATTAAGTCCAAGCTTAACCTTACCTTTTACATTAGGGTCAGCTTTAAGGCTCATAAACTCCTTGCCAAGATGTATTCTCTCGTCCTGAAGATTTGTATATGACCATACGCCGATATTTCTATTAGGAAGAAGTTCCGGCTGGCGCTTTGGGAATGGGATATATTCAACACCGCCCGCCTTGCAAACCGTAAGAGCCCATGGAGCAAGCTCGATATCCCATGCACCTTTATTTATAATGCGATGCTTGACTACCATCTTCTTGTCACTCTTGAATACAATGTCCATTACCATCTGAAGGTTTGTCCACTTCTGCACAGGGGGGGTGAATCTAACGCCATTTTTAAGTTCCTCATATTCAACAGGCTCATTATCAGGATAATATGTTCTAGGTGAAATTTCAGGACTTGACCAAAGTCTGTGTCCGCCATAGATATGCCATACAGAGCCTTCACCAAAGACGTCCATATCCTTCGTTTCACGACTGATAAGGTCCTGTGTGTCTTCAAAAAGTATATTGTCCTTACCAACAAATCCAAAACGGATAATTCTTGGACCAACATCTATTGTAACGAGCATTTCGATAATGCCGTTGGAAAGCTTGACTACATTACCATACTGACCGTACTTTTCTGTAGTAATAAAAACGGGTTTCATTATATCATCTCCTTAAATTTAATTATACAATAAAAATCTATAATAAACAATATCTTTTTTGCTATTTTTGTGTTATACTTAAGTAACAAAGGAGTTTAATAATTATGAGCAGATATTTACTTACAGTTCCTACAATGTTTGGTCTTGAGGCATTAGTTGCTGACGAAATCAGGGATTTAGGATATGAAACAACAGCAGTTGAAGACGGAAAGGTCACATTTGAGGGTGATGAAGAGGCAATTTGTGTTGCAAATATTAATATACGCACAGGAGAAAGAGTACTTGTTAAGCTAGCAGAGTTCAAGGTATTTAGCTTTGAAGATTTGTTCCAGGGAGTTAAGAAGATAGATTGGACCAAATGGATAGGCCCAAAAGACGCTTTCCCCGTTAAAGGTTATGCCCTGAAATCACAGCTTCACAGCGTACCTGACTGCCAGTCAATAATCAAAAAAGCAATAGTTGAGAAGCTTAAACAAACATATAATGTATCACGATTTGAAGAGACAGCTACAAAATATCAGGTGCAGTTCTCTATTATGAAGGATGTCGCAATAATCTATCTTGATACAAGCGGTGACCCACTTTACAAAAGGGGCTATCGCCTTAGATCTAATGATGCTCCGCTAAGAGAAACATTAGGCGCAGCTATCATCAAGCTTTCCAGATGGCGTGGAGATACAAGACCACTATTTGACCCGATGTGTGGCTCGGGAACACTTGCTATTGAGGCAGCTATGATTGCCGCAAATATTGCACCGGGACTTAACAGAGACTTTGCAGCAGAGAAATGGAAGCAGATTGATAAAAAATTGTGGAATGATACTCGTCAAGAAGTTAAAGACAATATAAATAAAGCAACATCCCCAATAATTTATGCAAGTGATATTGACCCCAAATGCATCCAGCTTGCCATAGAAAATGCTACAAGAGCTGGTGTTGAAAAGTTTATTGAATTTAAATGTATTGATATAAGCGACCTTACTCCATATAAGGACAAAGCTACTCTCGTATGCAATCCACCATATGGCGAAAGGCTTCTTGAGAAAAAGGAAGCTGAGAAACTATACAGACAGATGGGCAAAAAGCTCATCCAATTCTCGCAATCTGCTAAATATATCATCACTTCTCATATGGAGTTTGAGGATTTCTACGGAGTTAAAGCAGACAAAAAGAGAAAAATATATAATGGAATGCTTAAGTGCAATCTATATCAGTACTATAAATTGCGTTAAGTTCTAACACAACACTCTCTGTCATAGAATCAGGCAGGGGGTGTTTTTTTGAGTGTAATCTCCGATTTTTTATCAGCCATCACACAATCAGTTGGTGATTTTGTGTGGGGGCCTTTTATGTTATGTGCATTTTTAGTGGTTGGTGGCCTATACTCCATAGGCACTAACTTTTATCAAATACGAGGCTTCAGGGAGTGGATAGGTTCTACCCTATTCTCACCTAGAGTCAAAAAAAATATGCGCATCACTGACAAGACAATGTCGCCTTTTCAGACCTTCGCAACAGCAATGGCATCATCCGTAGGGACAGGCAACATAGCCGGTGTTGCAACCGCCCTAGTATTAGGCGGACCTGGAGCAGTATTCTGGATGTGGATTTCGGCACTACTCGGAATGATGACCATATTTGCAGAAAATGCCCTTGGAATTAAATATCGCTATAAAACAACAACTGGTGAGTGGTTGGGCGGAGCATTTATCTATATTAAACAGGGTCTCGGAATGAAATTACCTGCAACTATATATCTTATTTTCTGTATTTTGGCATCCTTTGGAATTGGAAATGCTGTCCAATCAAACTCTGTAGCTGATGCACTTCAATATAGCTTTGATGTTCCTCCTCTGTTCACCGGAATTGTACTGACTTCAATTTCAGCTATAGTTATATTTGGTGGAATGAAGTCAGTTGCAAGGACTAATGAAAAGATAGTCCCCTTTATGATTATCGGTTATATACTAGGAGGAGTCTATTGTATTATATCAAACTTCTCACTTCTGCCAGAGGCTATAGCTTTAATTTTCAAAGAGGCTCTCTATCCCAAATCTGCCCTTGGTGGCACAATAGGCTATGGGATAAGTAGGAGTATGAGATATGGAATAGCAAGGGGGGTATTCTCCAACGAGGCAGGCATAGGCACATCTGCCCTTGCTAACTCATTCACCTGCGATAATGACCCTATAAAACAGGGTATGTGGGGAATATTTCAGGTGTTTACCGACACAATTGTTGTGTGCAGTATAACTGCTTTGGCAATACTAACTTCAGGCGTTTTTGAGCTAGGTTCAACAAGTATTACAGGCACCGCCCTTGCATCAAAGTCTTTTACTGCAACATTGGGAAGTTTCGGAGGAATTTTTGTATCAATATCTACCATCTTTTTTGCCTTTGCAACAATCATTGCATGGAGCTTATTTGGCAGTAAATGTGTGGACTATTTGTTAGGAGAAAAGATGGCAAGTCTATATAAAAAAGTTTATACCTTATTTATCTTCTGGGGTGCAGTAAGCAGCCTTGAACTAGTATGGCAGGTAACGGAAGCACTCAACGGGCTTATGGCGATTCCCAATCTGATAGCATTGATACTTTTATCCCCACAGGTTTTCAGAATGTTTAAAGATTATCCCAGGTTGTAAAAAGTCTTGTATATTGCCTGGATTTATTGTATAATCTACTGGGTGATTAATTATGTCAGAAGTAATAAATTTAGTAAAACAGGCACTTATTGATGAGCCATATAAGGTTATAATAAGCAATCCTGTTTCAAAGGAAACCAAGTATAAAAAGACAGTGCTTCAAAAGACGGATAAGGGATATTCTATCGAAAGCTTTACAGACAAGCAGGCATTCCATTCTATGATGGATGCTGAGGTTCTTTTGGATTTCATATGTGAAAGTGTTGATGACTATCGTCAGATAAATATATGGGTAGATGGCAGGTCATTTGAAGTCCGCGTCAGTAAGAAAGGCAAGGCAACTCTTATCAGTAAAAAAGAAGAGTCTGCCCCAAATATCAAATCAGAACATAATCGCAAAAAAAATTATATTATCCCTGAGGCGGTTATACCTCCACTTATTGATATGGGAGTACTCACCACAGAGGGCAAGATCGTAAACTCAAAGCAGGATAAATACAGGCAGATAAATAGATTCATCGAAATTGTGGATGATGAGATATCAAAAAGAAACATCGACGGACCCATTAATATAATCGACTTTGGTTGTGGCAAATCATACCTTACCTTTATATTATATTACTACTTTACAGAAATTAAGAAGCTTGATGTGAGCATACTTGGTCTTGACCTTAAAAGTGATGTTATTGATAATTGCAATAAAGCGGCTAAAAAATATGGTTACAGTAAGTTAAAATTTGAACTTGGAGATATTAACGGATACAAAACCGATAAGAAAATCCATATGGTTATTACGCTTCACGCCTGCGACACAGCTACAGATTATGCGCTCTATAACGCAATTTCTTGGGGCTCGGAGCTTATATTCTCTGTACCTTGTTGTCAACATGAACTAAACAGCCAGATTGAAAGCGATAAGCTCTCCCTCATAACACGATATGGCATAATTAAAGAGCGAACAGCAACACTTATGACTGATGCAATCAGAGGAAATCTTTTGGAATATGCGGGATACAAAACACAAATACTTGAATTTATAGACATGGAACACACCCCAAAGAATATAATGCTACGAGCAGTTAAAAAGCAAAATAACCCCGACAAGCAGAAATACTTAGACGAGGTTAATAATCTAATTAAAGAGTTTAATTTGAGTCCTACATTATATAAATTAATTGTAGAATAAACAAGACTGTGCCGTATAATTACGGCACAGTCTTGTTGCTTTAATTTAATTCCAACTAAGGATAAGTTCTGGCTTAAATGATGATTCTCTAGAATAAATAGTAAATATTTCTCCACCCTTCTTCTCACCTTGTAATCCGATAGTCAGCTTTTTATCTTGTGAAATGCGTTCAAGAACATAATCGGTAACATCAAGTTCCACATATTTTTCTGTAGAATCATATGTCATATTGCCTTGTAACGCACCCATTTCCGGAGCATTGGAACCATTTATAGTACTTTCGTTCCAGCTATTATCATTGACTGAATATACACTCAAATTGCTCTCTTGTTTAACCTTTCCATATAGACGTAGCTTTGCATTTTGAACCGTACCGCTTGAAAAACCACTTAAATCGAACATTATATACCCTTTTCTTGTGTACTCGTCAACGTTATCATTCTTTACTACTATTGACGTATCTGTTCCATAATTTTTGGATGTGTTTCCTCCAAATCTAATGTAGGAATCCTCAACTGCATTATATGTAGTTGTAGTCAATTTCAACTTTGAGCCTATATATCCAACAGATGTTGACAATGGATATAAGGTAAATTTATTATTAGTATCAGTGGCCCACACGAATCCCTTTACTATATCTTCATCGGCGAAAGGCAAACCTGCACTAAAAACAAACTCTCCAGAACCACTATGTCCTGCATTAATTATATTTTCTGAAACTGACGCAGAAATCAGTCGAGATTCATCAGAACAATAAACCGCTATTATCCCCCTTGCATTTGCAGATAAAGTATCTATTACATCAATTTCAATAGATACTGCGTTGTTATCTTTCTGGGTGATACCCTTAATACTTATTGGTGTATTGTTTGCAACTGTAATTGATACTGAATCTGTTTTAGACAATTCCCCGTCAGATGCTGTCAAATTTAGAATGTATACTCCCGCACTGTCAAAAACACACTGTGTGATAGGCTTTGCGGGGTCAGCAAAACTAACATTTCCCGGACCACTTACCTTTGACCACTGTACTATAAGTTCCTCTCCAGGTTTTCCGTCATCAGATACCGAACCATTCAGATTAACAGAAGTAACTGGAAGATATATAGTTAAGTCGTCTCCCGCACTTACCATAGGGGCTCTGTTGGTATCTGTAGGAGTTCCAATTTCTATCATCTTAGTTGATGCACAATTATACGGTCTGGACTCATCAACCCAAGTGCCCCCACTTACTGCTCCATTGAAATACTCTACGACATCAGGACGGTCTAAAATCATTATGTTTTTAATCATAACCTCTGTATCTGTTGTTGGAGATGTCTCGTTAAATGCAAAGTTGAATGATGGAGTATTTGCATTATTTACGCATGTTTGTGCCATATCAACACGAGTCCATGTGTACGCCGGAAGCGTGAGTGTTGTGAAAGGATCACTCTCTTTATATTCAGTCATAAGTGCACCATCGCTTACTTTTCCATTAGTCCTTATCCACATTTCTTTATTAGGCCTAATTATAACCGAACACATCATCATTGTATTTAATGGTATTTCTCCCGCCATGCTGTTTGGAGAAAGTTGTGCAAAAAATCTACGTTTTGTTCCACTCGAATCAGCAGGCTGTGTTATTTTAAAACAAGTCTCACCGGCATCATCAAATGATTTTGAGATATAAACACCCAAATCATTACTCACTATGTCATATCTCGATTCGCCTTCTATGTTTCCATTACCATTATAAGCATAGTTTGTATAAAGTTCACTACTTCCAAACGAACTAATAGAAGCATTAATAGTAATTCCTTTTCCACCTATTTCATCACGATAAGGATAACAATTTGTCTGTCCTGTCCAATCACCCGAGTAAGATCCATTCTCAATTGAAAAATTGTCATTACCCATATACTCTCTAAATGCAATAACTCTAGACTTATTACCATATGCTTTAAATTTCATATTATTGTTGTTTGAATTCACCGACAGGGTAACAGCATCGCCATATACACCCGTTGCTGAACCGTTTTCTGTAGCATAAAGTGCAGTATCTGCGCATATACCATTATTATATATTTC
>JAQVYH010000097.1 GCA_029004515.1 Eubacteriales bacterium
GATGGTATCAATATTATCTCTATTTATCGACTTACGATTCATAGTTTTGTCCTTGTACATTGCATTTTCTGCATTAGCCATAATTTCATCCACTGACTGACTCAGACTATCTTTCGTATCAAGTCCAAGTGAAATACTACACTTGATGGCTTCAATACGGGCATCAGCAAACCCAGATTTTATTTGGTCAACTACTGTCCTTGCATCTTCTTCGGTAGTATTAGGCAAAAGTAAGATAAATTCATCACCGCCAATACGGGCAACCAAATCTTTTTTCCGGCAAATTTGTTTCAGAATTTCAGATGATTCCTTAATCAAGTTGTCACCTGCGGTATGCCCAAATATGTCATTGGTCATTTTAAGACCGTTGATATCCGCAAAAATGACGGATAACGGCAAATTCTCCGGACGATCTATTTTATCACGGTTTTCATCGGAATATCGTCTGTTATGAAGTCCGGTCAAAATATCATAATAGCTTAAATATTGGATTTCTGCTTCTTTTTGTTTCCGATCGCTGATATCTAAAAAAGTCACTACAGCACCGACAATCTCTCCGTCTTTGACTTGCGGATATGAGTAATACTCAACATCAAATGAGGTCCCGTCAGCACGCCAAAACACTTCGTCATCCGCACGAGTGCCTTCCCCTTGAATAAACGCTTTGTAAATCTTACACTCTTCAACAGGCAAAGCCGTGTCATTTCGGCGTGTGTGATGAATTTGCCAGTGCATATTTTTCCCGAGCAATTCCGACTGATCATTATATCCCAACATTTCTATACAACTTCTGTTACAGAAGGTACAGTTGCCGTTCAAATCAATTCCATAAATAGATTCAGCCGCTGAATCCAGAATTAAACGCAGTTCATTTTGATTGCTGTTTAATTGCAAATTTAATTTTTCCAGTTCATGCAGAGCTTCTTTTCTGCTTTTTTCAAAATAGACTATCATAAAAGCCAAGCTTATTGTAGCTCCTAAAATATTAAAAACAGACTGAGCATCAAATTCTACAGGACTCCAATTCGTTTTATTTACAAGGACAAAGTACAGCATATAAATGCCGAACGAACCCAAAACAAGTCTTGCCTCCTTATGTTCTAACAAAAAGTAAGTAATAGGTGGCAAAATAGCCAGCCAATAAAATGCGTAGTGTTTATTCTGTACGATATGAAAAAAAGCAATCAGGCATGTAATCAAAATAGCAACCGAGATGTAAGAAGCAGGTTTATAGTTGTTCGTTTTTTTAAAGTACAGCAAGGTGAATAAGGCTAAAACAACGGACAACGCATTAACCATCGCGGCACTGTACATTTTGAAAAGGATAAAATCAACAAAAACAAACAAAAGACAAGTTATAAACATAATTGTAAGTATAGCGTTCAAAAGGTATACTTTTCTATACATAATATCGGCTTTATTAAACCTTTCATTATTGGTAAAGTATTTATTGAACATATTATCTACTTTTTTCATCATATAACCATCCCTTCAGCATAATATATTGTTTGTGCCATGCATCTTTTACTTAGTCTGATTTTTCAGCAGTTCTATTACTGCTTCTTCATCAAGAGGTTTGGCTATCAGATATCCTTGGATTTTGTCGCATCCATGATCCAACAAATACTGTTTTTGAACTTCAGACTCTACCCCTTCAGCAATAGCAAAATGTCCAAGCTTGTGGGCCATGGAAATAATATCACTGGCGATTTCTTTATCGCAGTCAACATCTATTAACTTGTCAATAAAATTTTTATCAATTTTTACATAATTCACGCTTAATTCCTTTTCCCTTGCCAAAGACGAATAACCAGTACCAAAGTCGTCAATAGCAATTTGTATTCCAGCATCTCTAAGTTTATAAATAATACTATTAATGTCTTCGTAGTCCATAGAGAAAATTGACTCGGTAATTTCAATACAGACGTTTTTAGGGTTGGTCTGCATTTCGCCTATAATTTCAAGCAATCTACTCGCAAATTCAGGGCTTAATAACTGTACGACTGAAATATTTATCGAGATATTTATTGTGTCAAAACCATTATCATTGACTCTATTAAGAAAACTTAGCGCTTGCACAATTATTTCTTCACCAAGTGGAATAATAAGTTTTGTTTTTTCAGCAATAGGGATAAATTCGCAAGGTGAAACCAGTCCAAGTTTTTCAGTCCTTAATCTTGCCAAAGCCTCAAAACCACAGACAGTATCAGTTTCAAGATCAAATATCGGCTGATATTGCAAATATAATTCGTCGCTATCGTCACCTGATATAATTCCAGATAGCGATTTCCTAATATCACGCTCGCGGTTTACCAGTTCTTCTAACTCCTGGTTGTAGAAACAATAACTAAAATCCTTATTATTAAATTTTGTAGCTCGTTCCGATGCAATAAGAAGCCTTTTAAGAAGCAGGTCAACATCAAGTTCCTTATCTTTATCAAATTCAAGTATACCTATGCCACCGCCAATTCTGTCGGTTACAAATACTTCCTCTAATGTCTTTGAAATCTTCTCGCTAAAATCAATAAGCTCTTCTCTATCTTTATATTCAGTAAGATAGAAAACGAATCGATTTTCATATGCTTTAAAAAGCATACATGTATCACTGCAATGACGACTTAGTGCCTCTGAAGCATTTATTATTAAATTTTGAGTGTAATGAAATCCATAATTAGAAGTTAACAGTTGAACCGTACTTAAGTTTATGCTAATTACTGCTCTCTTTTGCATTTCTGACTTTTTTGCGTCATTTACAATAACTCTTTCCAAATAGTCACGATTATACAAACCAGTCGATCTGTCATGTTCATTTATGAATCGAAGGTTGTTCTCCATTTCTTTACGATCTGTGATATCAAGGATAATTCCTTCTAGTCCATCAACCTCGCCATGCTCGTTATATATTCCTTGCCCCATTTCAATAACCCATTTACACTCGCCATTTTTAGTAATAATTTCGTATTCAGACTTAAATGGCAGCTTTTTTGAAACAGCATCCTCCCACTTCTTCCATAAAACATCACGATATTCTGGGGAAATGAGGTCATTGAAAGACAGCTCCCTGTTGTAAAGCAAACTGCGTGGTGCATATCCTGTTAAACTATAACCACCTTCTGAAACAAATTGCATCGTCCAATCATGGTCGTAATTACATCTATACGCCATACCCGGCAGATGCGATAGTAATACTTCCATTTGACGCTTGTTTTCCTTTAATGAAAGCTCCGTTTGCTTTCGTTCAGATATATCCTCAACCACGGTCAAATGCATTGAATTAGTATTATCAAAACCTAACAGTTGTGATACCTTTATATTCGCCCACACTACAGAA
Source organism: Eubacteriales bacterium (assembly GCA_029004515.1). Classification (GTDB taxonomy): domain Bacteria; phylum Bacillota; class Clostridia; order Monoglobales; family UMGS1388; genus UMGS1388. The sequence goes on from JAQVYH010000097.1 coordinate 3,332, forward strand.
CCATCTGGCTTAATATATCGTTTTTCCATTGAATATCCGTCGATTACTCCATTTTTAAAATCTTCATACTTCCCAACGTTTGCATGGAGGTCATCAGGATGTGTGATATCTGTCCACTTTAAGTTCATTAATTCTTCACTTGACCTACCCATAATTTTTTCAAACATCGGGTTAATGTGGTTATGACCATAATCAGATTTATAAGTAAAATTCTCGCCATTTACGATAGCTATCCCAATCGGTGCCTGTTCGAAAATATTGCGATATAAAACTTCACTGTAGAACAGTTTAATGCTGAGATCCCGGTTTGTTTTATATTGAATCCATCCGGAAAGCAGTAGAAAAGACAGAATTATGATGCATATAGCTATAATTATATTTAAAAACATATGCCCCCAAAGATGTGAATACCACTCCGAAGCAAAATAATCAATACCAAAAACTGCTTGAATTTCGTTGTTTGTTGTATTAAAAATAGGCACAAGAACACTTATCCAGGTACCCATATTATTCTTTATTGGCTTGGTAATAACAGTTTCACCTGACCTAAAAGGTTCAAGGTAGATATTATTTAACTTTTCATCAACCTGCTCAGGAGAATAAAACTCTGGGGAGCTAGTCGGTGCTGAGTCCATAAGTATCGAAATATTTCCATCATATTCAGCCAAAAAATATGCACGATTGATGAATTTCGTTGTTTCAACTAATTCTGAGAGATTATCCCTAATGGTGTTATATTCTAATGTCCCTGAATATTCAGCACTTTCTGATATGTTAATAATATATTCTTCGGGAAGAAGGACTTTCAGAGATTGAGCCAACGCGATAGCTTCAGCAGAGGCCTCGCTTTGATATCTGTTCCACTCATATATAAGATATAATGCACTCAGCATAACAATAAACATAGTTAAAATAGTTGCGCGCATCAATATTCGCTTACTATTCAAGTCAGATGCTTTGGAAATATCTTTCCTAGAAAAATCGTCTTTTACTGTATTACCACATATCATATTTGCACCTCTTCCCCTGTTTGTATAACCTTTACAAAGTGGATTGTAGCATATGCACTTTGCTATGAGGTTATAGTAATATCTTTAGTTGTATATTCATATTGTTTTGAAGAAGCCATTTTTAATAGCCTAAACATTGCTATTCATCTGATTTTCTTGATAGGAAAGAACGTTACCAGCAAAAGACTTTCCTTTAATAATCTAATGATGTTATTGGTATTATACACCAGTTGCCGACAAAAAACAACATTAAGTGACAAAAAATCTTTTGCAAAATATAACTCTATTATTAATATAGCACAAAGCAGTTTAGAAACCTTTCATAGCAGAGCTATCAAGGATGACTAAATTGCTAATTTAAACTGTAATTCAATTTTGCATATACCTCACTTAAATCCTAATATAATAAATTCCCCCTGTTGATATTGTATTATATCAACAGGGGGAATTATTTTTATTGAGCCATAAACATTTCAATATCAGAATCAACTGTGTCAATTCCTGCAATGCCAAATTTTTCAATAAGCACTTTCGCTACATTTGGAGATAAAAAGCCCGGCAGGGTCGGACCGAGATGAATATTCTTAACTCCTAAATACAGAAGCGAGAGTAGAACGATTACTGCTTTCTGCTCATACCAAGCTATATTAAAGGCTATTGGAAGTTTGTTTATATCATCTAATCCAAAAATCTCCTTCAACTTTAATGCAATAACAGCTAATGAATAAGAATCATTACATTGTCCTGCATCAAGAACTCTTGGAATGCCACCTATATCACCTAAATTCAACTTATTGTAACGGTATTTTGCACATCCAGCTGTAAGAATAACAGTATCACTCGGAAGATTCTGTGCAAATTCAGTATAATACTCTCTTGATTTCATTCTGCCGTCACAACCTGCCATAACGAAAAATTTCTTAATTGCACCGGATTTCACTGCCTCAACAACCTTATCTGCAAGCGCAACGACTTGATTGTGTGCAAAACCTCCGACTATGCTACCTGTTTCAATCTCTGTAGGTGCAGGTAATTTTTTAGCAAGCTCTATAACTTCAGAAAAATCCTTGTAGCCATTTTCATCAGCAACAATATGAGTGCATCCAGGATATCCTGTTGAGCCTGTTGTAAAAATTCTCTTTCGTATCTCCTCGCTCCTTGGCGGAACAATACAGTTTGTAGTGAAAAGAATTGGGCCATTAAATGTTTCGAATTCTTCTATTTGTCTCCACCATGAGCCCCCATAGTTTCCTACCAAATTATCGTATTTCTTTAATTCTGGATAATAATTTGCAGGTAACATTTCACTGTGAGTATAAACATCAACACCCGTACCTTGGGTTTGCTTTAATAGTTGTTCTAAATCAGTCAGATCATGACCAGAAATTAAAATAGCTGGATTATTTCTTACTCCAATCTCAACTTGCGTAATTACCGGATTGCCATATCTTGATGTATTGGCATCGTCTAGCAGTGCCATAGCCATAACACCGTGCTCACCAGTTTCCATAGTGAGGGCAACTAAATCATCTGCCGTAAGAGTATTATCTAATGTTGCAGCAAGAGCCTTATAGATAAATTTATATATCTCTAAATTCTCTTTTCCGATATTTAGCGCATGCTCCGTATATGCTGCCATACCCTTTAAACCATACGTAACCATCTCGCGCAATGAACGCACATCTTCATTTTCAGTTGATAAAACGCCAACTTTTGAAGCTTTTTCTAACATTTCTTCCCTTGTATCAACCTTGAATGTTACAGCATCGTGCATATTTGTCAAAGACAATGTTTCTCTTAATTCATTTCTTAACGCAAGCATCTTTTTTATCTGGTTTTCTATAGAATCATCATCAAAATTCGCATTGGTGATAGTCATAAAAAGACTGTTTAATGTTTGGTGATTAACATGAGCAAGCTGTGAAACATCCAATTTTCCTTTTACAATAATCTCTGCAATACCTTTAAGCGAATAAATTAATAGGTCTTGTAGTTTAGCAACTTCTTCGACCTTTCCGCATACACCGCGAACTTCACAACCTGTTCCCCTTGCGGTTTCTTGGCACTGAAAACAAAACATACTCATAATTATTCCTCCCTTATTGTTTTATTCTTCTATAGGTTCAAAATCTTCTTTTCCCACAAAGCATATGGGACATGCCCAGTCGTTGGGAATATCTTCAAAACTTGTTCCTGGCGCTATACCGCCATCTGGGTCGCCGATCTCGGGATTATAAATATAACCACAGGGAATACATACATATTTTTTCATTAGTCTTCCTCCTTCCTTTTAGATTTATTTTGTTGGGGCTGGTGCTTTTACGACTATCAACTCCAAAGTATCCGAATGCAAATTCTTAACATTCATTTTGGTATTAAATGGGATTTTCAGAAGAGTTCCAGCCTGATATTCATGGCTTTCTTGCTCATTAAGACCGATAGAGAGCTTTCCACGGATAACAGTCATGTACACGTTCGAATTTGAGAAATGCTCAGGCAATCCCTCGTCCTTGTTGAAGACCATATGAAGATAATGTACATTTTCATCAAATATGACCTTAGTAACATTATTTCCATCTTCCCCGGACAACTTGAATACTTGTTCTACCATACTTAAAACCTCCTATATTTTTCATTTTACTATAATTTACTATATTTTACTATAATATACAAAAAAAAGCAATACAAATAAATGCTAACCGTTTCCTTCATCCTCATTCACCATAAATCAATACTTATTTTAGAATCTTGAGCAAAACAAAACCACCATGTGTTTTTATCAATAGATGGTGGTATTTATATGAGGCTAACAAAATAGATGCCAGTAGTTGTATGTAGATTATGTTCAATTTATTTACTATGTCTATTTCCTGATAGCTGATAATACAAATGTTGTCACATGAATAGAATGTTTTTTCGCATATTCAATAATATCAATAATGTTCTCAAGTGGAATAATTGCTCCCATTTCTATAGCACCATTAGAAAAATAGTCATAATAATTAAGTGCAATATCTTCCCACATAGTTAAACCATCATCATTTTCTTTGCAGTATTTAATATCCAACTGATTAGTTTGGGTCAATAGAACTTGCCACCACGCAGGGGAATGATATTTTGAAAAGCATTCATCCCATACATCCCAATTATAATCAAAATTATATACTTTTGGTACTTCGGATTTATCACTATAATTGGGTTCTTTATTAAAACATTCACTGCCTACACAAAATACTCCACCGGGTTTTAAGGTTTTTAATAGCTTCTGCAAAAAAGGGACTTCCCCTCCAAACATAAAAAGCGAATTCATACAGAATATAGCATCAAAACAATTTTCATCAAATGGTACCTCGCGAGTAATATCTAGTTGCATCGGAACGATTCTATTCAAATACCCCTCTTGCGTAATTCTTTTAACAAGTTGTTGTGGCGAGTTCCAAAAATCAACTGCAACAACAGTTACATCAAAGTGTTTGGCTAAGAATATAGATGAAGTTCCCAATCCGCAACCAAGGTCAAGAACAATATCTCCTTTTTTCGGATTCATCTCTCTAACCATTTTGGTCGCAAGAAACAATCCTCCACAACCTATAAACTGTTCATAAATCTGATAGCGATGATATTCGGCTATTTCTGGATATTTATGTATATTAACGTTTTTATAATTCTTCAAATAATCATTAATGTCCATATTTATTCCTTCGTATATTGTATAAATTATAAATAATTTTCACTTGTTATCTGTTTATCAAGTCTAGGATTATTGAACTAACCGCTTGTGGATTAAACCAGTGAACATAATGCTGAGAATCTTCAATAATAAATTGCTCGCTGTCGGAAGACCAAGATAATAATCCCTGTTGAATGTTCCGTGTAGTTTCTGATCCATTATAGAGGGAAGAACTGATTATTTTTAGGGGGATATTTTCAATTCCTCGATTTTCAAGCAGAATAGACGCATCCATTCTTAACTCTTGAAAGTGATTCTTATTATTGAGTGTTTTAATAAACATTGCCTCATCAAGCTCTTGTAATTCTTGCGAAGCATATAAAAGACTATTTTTATAACTTGTAAGCTTTGATACATATAAATCAGTTGTAGAAAAAACTACTCTTGTAATCCCAAAATCATTTAAAAAATTAATGACATTATTAAATATTGTGCTATTTACACTACCATACCAAAGCGGAATGTTTGCTGCTCTTTTTATGGTAGAAGTATAATCCGGATTTGAGCCGTCAATAAGTACAACTCCAGCTACCTCTTCACTGTATAACTGGGAATATCTTAACACTTCGTTTGAACCAAAAGAGTGTCCAACAAGAATATAAGGACCTTGCTCACCCGATTTTACCAATAATTGGTGAAGTTCTTCAGTAATAGTATCAATACCTCTCTTTCCGTTCGCAACTTCGCTCCAGCCATACCCTGGTCTTTCATAAACCACTGCCCTTGTATACTCTGATATATTTTCAAGTAGAGGATAATAGTCTACATACGGGCTTGGAGTTTTCCACCCTGAAGTAAAGACAACTGTTGGGGTGTTATTTGACGTGCCCTCTCCATATATGTGCATCATATGTCCATTAACTTCAACCAACCTACCTGGAGGCTCATATTTTTTGCTATCAATAAACTCGCCAACTTTTTCATAAGTAAAACTAATGAGCAATATAGATACCAGTATGATTAAAACAATTCGCCTTCTCTTCTTTTTCGTTTCGGTATTT
>JAQVYH010000098.1 GCA_029004515.1 Eubacteriales bacterium
ACCCAAGAATACCAACAATCACATCTTTTGTGACAACGAACAGCTCACGCCATTTCTTACTATTCCACTGAATCCCACTTACGTCGAAGTCGTGCTCACTTTTAAGATAAGCAACAACAACGCAAGGAGAGTTCATCATTTCAACAGTGCCCATGCGGTAGTCACCGCTCTGCTCCCAGCTCATGCAGGAGTCCCAGCCGCAATCATTATCACTCATGGTGATATAATCGAGCGGGTGAATGGACAGGCACAGCTCGCCAGTCAGATTTCTCTGATTAAGAACCATAGAATGAGCAATGCGGAACTCCTCAAAATGAGGGAGATTATAGGCTGCCGCAATTTTGCTCAACTGCTTCATCAACTTACAGCCATGGATAATCTTGAGCACCTTGCCATTAGGAAGGGGAAACTCAAAGGTCTCGCCTTCATAGCGGTTGCGCACAATATTCTCCATATAGGTCATTTCTCTGAAGCGCTCGTTGATAAAGCTACTCCAGATGTTGTTGTAAGACAGGTCACGAGCAGCGCGCAGGAATTCGCTTTCAACGCAACCCCAGCCGCAAGTAGCCGCTTCCAACTCTTCAACCATCATCTCAGTGCTCTTGGTGACTGAGACGTGCTTGGAAAGGATTAACTCCCCACCAAACAATTTGCCGAGATAGTGGCTCTTCTGTTCATCCCACACTCTCAGAATATGGGGCATATTCAGTTCGCCTGAATAAAAGTCAGCGTCGCAATCATAATCAGAAGCCGCCCCATAACTACGAATACGCTGTGCAATAGCATCAATTTCTTCGCTTGAAAGTTTTTCATAAAACATTTTACCACTTCTCCTTTTCTTTACCTTATATATATATTATATAATAATTTTTAATAAAAATCAAGGAAGCTCTGAGGCTCTAAAACATCAGAGCTTCCTTTGGAGAGAAGTGCTACTTCTTTGCACCCATCATCATCATGAGGGGGAGCATATTATCGCTGGAGCCATCCTTATCCTTCATGAGGAAGTACATCATCATAGGATTGCTAAACATATCAGAGCCGGAACCGCCAGTCCCCTGCGTCATCATAAACATGAGCATGGGATCGAAGTCCTCGCCGTCGCCCATCATAAGGAAAGGCAGCATATTGCCAAAAGGGGCATCAGGAGTAGGCGCATCGCCAAGAGCATTGAACATGGAAACAATCTTGGTGATGAAGTTGAAGCCGAACATGTTGGTCGTAGGGATAACACTCTTCTCTTCGCCGGCACGAACATCAACAGCGACAATCTTGTTGTCAGTAGTAACATTTGTTACGAACATAGGAACGCGATTGTGGATAATAACGTCACCAATCATGACGTCGCTGATAGCAACAGGCATCTTGAACATATACTTGCCGCCATCGAAGTTGAAAACATCGACGTCGATAATGCTCTTGTCCTTGGGGTTATAAGAAACCCAAATGCCGGCGGTATTCTTAACAGCAATACCGTACATACTCATGCGAACTGCATCGCCAGTGCAAGGACCGAAATCGAAATTGAAACCCTTCATATTATTATTCTCCTTCTTAATGTTTTTATTTGTGAGTTCATCATATTTCTTGCCAAAGTCATCGATTATATCGGAGACACTCCGATATGTCCCAGTGCTATCACAAACATCTACACCAACGGAGGCGCAAACAGTGGAAATATTGGAAGTTGTTAAAGATGGATAATCGCTGGCTTTGATATTAAGAATTTTAATCTTAAATAGATTTTCAGCCAGAAACTGTCCAAAACTGTCATCTGAGACGCCGAATGTGACTGACGTATCCAAGTCATAAAGTTCAATCTTGGAATAATTATCAGTAACTGCACCTGTCGCAGAGCCGTGAATTTTCTTGAGCAATCGCCATTTTTCATATGGAGTTTTAACATACTTTCCATCGGACACAAGGTCTGCGAAGTCAGTCATCAAATCCTGCAATTGCTTCTGGGAAAGAGTTGTGCTATTCATAAACGCTTTGCTACCTCCCTCTGGATATAATTTACCTCTGATTCGGAGAAAGTATCGCTATCAATACCGACTTCATCATAAATTCTGCATTGTACACTGAAGTCATTGCAGCGAGTCGGTCCGGCCGCAACCATCAATTTGATTACCTTTTGGATTTTACCTGTGCGGGTTGACATATCACCTTCTTGTTCCATGGCATGAGCCATAAACAAAGGATTCATAAACATCAATTCCTTTCTTAACCTTATATATATATTATAACATTATTTTTTATAAAAATCAAAGAAGAGTTTTGGACTACTTAAAATAAGAGGGTCTATATTCTAACGCACATAACTTAGACTTTTTGCAGACATACGATTCTAACAAGAATTTTGGGTAAAAACCGTTTGACTTCTCTCTTAAATTTTGATATAATATAAGAAAAGAAAGGAGAAAAGTTATGAATTTATTAAATAAACAATTTGGTGATTGGACTGTCATGTCTTTAGCACCAAAAAAGAATGGTCGTATTTATTGGCATTGTAAATGCATGTGCGGGGTTGAAAGAGATGTTTTTCAAGGTTCTTTAACCACAGGAAAAAGCACTGGGTGTGGATGCTCAGCCAAAAAAAATAAATATTGTTTAGATATTTCTAACCAGACCTTTGGAGCACTTACTGCTATTGAAAAAACTGATAAAAGAGACAATGGTTCTATTATATGGAAATGTCAATGTGAATGTGGTAATATTGTGTATTGGGACTCGTCTCGCTTAAAACAAACAAAAAATCCTCACTGTGGATGTAAAAAATCACTTGTTGGGGAGATGTTTGGGAAATTACGAGTAATTTCAGAAGCTCCCCCTCGACCCCAGAATAGAAATCTGTATTGGAGATGCCAGTGTGAATGTGGTAATTTCACAGAGGTGAGCACCGGAGATTTGCGAAGTGGCAAGGTTATTGGATGTGGTTGCACAAAATCAATCGGAGAATATAATATAGCAAAAATACTATCCGAAAACAATGTTAATTATCAAAATCAATATAGTTTTAATGACTTACGAGATAAAAGATTGTTAAAGTATGATTTTGCTATTTTAGATGAAAGCAATGAAGTTATTAAACTAATTGAATTTGATGGGTTGCAGCATTCAAATTCCTCAGAAAAATGGTTCTCTGAAGGGGTTGCAAAGCACGACATAATGAAAAATGAATATGCTAAATCTCATAATATCCCACTGCTTCGCATCCCCTACAATATGAGAGATAAAATGACTTTGGAATACTTACTCAGCTAGTCCAGACTACTGCAGCGAGTGAGAACTGTCTGTTTATTATTCTTGTAGACGCGGTGGTCTTTAACCGTTCCCTTACAGTGGAAAGTGCTCCCTGCCGCGAGTGTTTTAGCAGATGTAGACCAGACAAAAATATTGCCATCGTCATCTTCCATTATATGCATCGTAGAGCGTCCATAGCTTCCATCCAGCTCAATAGCGCTGATGACAGTCAGATTCAATTCCAATCTCTGGCCAATAGCACCAACATATTCAGAAGTGCCCGATTCGAAGATTAAGGTCTCAACGAATGCCTTAACCTTATCTTCGTCTTTGACAGTGATGCCATCATCAGACACATCTTCCCAATTCAAGCGAATCGGTTCAATGCCTTCTGGCAAGTCCGCAGGAACCTCTGCGGTAGAGATGATATACCAACCCCAATGGCGAGCATATCTTGCGATAGACTGCTTGAACCAATCAAGGTGAGTATATGTGTTACCTTTAAAGATTGTGATATATCCATTAGTGAAACCAAGGACATCCTTCTGACTTTTCTTCGGTTGGATAATCTTTACTTCGGGGTAATACTTGGAATACTCGGCATCCGTATACCAGCGCACTTGGCGAATATTGCCCGTGTTAGGATGTTTCACCTTAACATACATCTTACCACTTGCTGCGTAAGGTTCAGTTACCTGCTCCATATCTTGAAAGCTTTTTGCTACCATGAATATCTCAACTCCTCAGAATTATTTTATTTTATCTTTTCCCTTTTCCACACATATCCATGGGCAGTTTTTGCTCTGCCATTACAAACGTTTCCAATACTCTTGTGATTAAACGGCTTATTGAGAGATCGATTAGCATCCGCAATCGTCTTAAAAGATTTAATATAGTTGCCAGACTTATCGTATTGGACAATGATTTCGTTAGAAGTGCTATAAATTGTTTTAGATTCAAAAACTTTTTCATCATCTCCAGCATATCTCCAAAAATATCCAAATGCGCTATCTCTCTCTCCTAAAGATGCTAATTTAATAGTTGAAACTGCACCGTCAAAATATTTTGCAGCTTCAGTCAGCGACGAAAATGTTTTTTTAACCTCAAGAGTTTTTGGGTCTATCATTTGAACAGACTTTTCCCAAGGCTCCTTTTGGACACTATTTGTATTTAATGCAGTAATTACCGTTCCATATGAACAATTAAATTTTTTACAAATATTAGCAATATTTTTATCAGTTGAATATTCCTTGCATATCTCATCATAATCGAAGCGATATCCCACATCTCCGCCAAAAGTTGAATTATATCCATTGTGAAAACTGTCATACTGGGAAATCCAAAAGATTTCTTTTTCATTTAATTCCTCTATCTGACATTCCTCCACAAGAGATAGTTCAAAATTTTCAATACCATACTTTGCGATAGCCCTGTTTAATTTGGGGCATTCGTCGTGTTTTTCATAGTAGCAATGCTGTCGCCATCGCTCCTCAATTGGTTTAATCGTTTGTCCAATATAAGATTTTCCATTAATCTTATTTGTTCCCTTGTATATATACCCTTTAGCCACGTATAATTCTCCTTATCTATAAAAAAGATTTTTCTTTCATAAGATGTGAGAATTAAATTATGCCCCTTGCTAAAAAATGTCCAAACTCTTTGCTACTGGCATAGTATCAACCTCTTTCTTTTCTTTTTCTTTACCTTATATATATATTATATAATAATTTTTAATAAAAATCAAAAAAGCTCTTTAACATTAAGTTAAAGAGCTTTTAATTTATAGTGAATAAATAACAATCTCAATGTCTAAGTCTTTAAAAACTCGATTAAGAATCTCTTTAACCTGAGACCATTGAAGTCTATCAAGTCCGCACCCAATTTTTGGCATAGCAATTTTGGTAATATTCTTCTCAAGCACGAGTTCTCGCATTAATAGTAATGCCGATTCTAAAGATTGATATGTCGGTTTATGCCAATAGGATTTTTTTGTTACTAAATTGAATACTCCCTTAGCGTAGATACAATCTGGATATGTCCCTTTACCAAGAGCAGACAGTGAATCTTTTAAGTGATATTTTCGCTGGAAGTCAACTGCGATTCCCGCACCAAGAGCGTAGTCTGAACTAATACAATGGCATAAAGAATAGTCGGCTCCAGCGTTAAAAAGATTTCCTCTTTTTTCTATTAAGACCATATATATACCTCTTTTTATTTGTCCTCATCATCGTAATCTCTGCACCAGCGGTCTTCACGGTCTGGGTGACATTTCAAAGCTGCTTCCTCAGGAGTTTTATCTCCATATAGCTCTTTGTACCAGTCAGGGTAATGGAATTTGATGTATGCAGGGTCAACGACGCAATCGGTTGCACCTATGGGACACGCAGGTTTATAAGTTTGATGATACGATACTTGAGGATAGTCTGCATAAATCGGATTATCTTTGCATTTAATGCAAATTTCTCCTTGATTAACGCAACCGCTACATTTGCTCATTCTCCGTCCTCCCAATCAAACTCACACACAGGACATGTGGTGAAATCGTGGTCAGCCCAGTCGCATTCATATATCGGCTCGCCGCAATCAGGGCAGATAAAGAATCTTTCGTCCCAGTCAATAAAGGAACCATAAACAGTTCTGACGTGTCTTGCAATTTGCTCCCATTTACTCATAAGTATCATTACCTTTCCTTTACTTTATATATATATTATATAATATTTTTTAATAAAAATCAAATGTTGCCGCAAGAGTTAGTGATGCGTCGACTTGATTTAGTCTGAAAAATATGCTATAATATATATAGAGATATGAAAGGAGAAAATAAATGTCTATATTGATTGCAAGCTCTATCCTTGCCGGAATCGCTATATCGCTTGGCGCGATAGTTAACCTTGTGGTGGGACCACCCCTCGGTCCATTCCTGTTTGCTGTTGGGCTTTTCATGGTAATTGCTTTGAAATTGGATTTATTTACCGGAAGAGCTGGACTACTTGCCACTAAAGAATTCAAACCATTAAACCTATTGGTTGTGTGGGTTGGAAACTTTATTGGGTGTTTCGTGACGGGGGTTATAGTCTTATTCACTTTTCCAGAAGCAACAATGGAAAAAGTTGTTTCTGGTGCAACTAAGATTATGACTATGCGCTTAAACTCTCCATGGTACACATTAGTTGTTCTGGGTATAATGTGCGGCATCCTTATGTATATGGCGGTCCAGGGTTCAGCTCGCGCAGAAATGTCCTATAAACCGTTTGTCGCAATGTTGCCTGTTGTGGTTTTTATTTTTAGTGGATATGCCCACTGTGTTGCCGATATGTTCTATTATTCAGCGGCGCAGATGTATACTCAAGCCGCATTGCCAGTTCTATTTGTCACTATTGGCAACGTAATTGGTTGCAACATTCCACCACTTCTAAAAAGGGAAGGGAGCCATTAAAGGCTCTCTTCCCTGTAATTGCCGCACATTTGAGTACTTTGTTTAAAACAACCAAATTCAGGGTTAAAACAAGGACATCCCTTTTCACACGTAAAACGTGTTCTTTCGGGGTTTGGAACATCTACAACGGCCGTCATATTTCCATGACGGATTTGTTTTTTCACCATCTTAGGTAATGGTGACGGGTCATCCTTGAAAGAACACGTTTTACCACTGGCACACCTATAACATGTGCCGGATTTGCTGCTGCATTCTTCGCAGACTATATGCGCCACAGAGCCATCTGCCGCAAGTTCTATAATTTCACCCTTAATGATAATACGATGGCATAAATCACAGGAATATGGATTGGGATTAAACTCAGAACAGGCATTGCCGTCTAAGTGCACAGTGTGCCCGAATATTCCACATTGAGCATTATTATTTATTGGTTCAGAATGAAGACCGCACTGGCCGCAAGTATGTTGTATCATGTTAATCCTCCTTTTGGCATTTAATGCAATTTTTGAATGGATTATTGCAACAGCCATATTTATGATGAAAGATTGGTGCGATGATTTTTAATCGGATAAATCTCTTAATAACTTCCCATTTAGGTTCAACCATATGATTATCATTCCTTTTTACTTTATATATATATTATATAATAATTTTTGCTAAAAGTCAATTGAATTAGAATTAGATGCAATAAGTAAAATATATAATTTAGCATTTTTATATAAAATTTTTTGGGCAATAATAGATTAAAACATTAGAAAAAATTCTATATACTTATGGAACAAAAAGTTCCATTTTTAATAATTCGGAACAAAATGTTCCAGAAAGAAGGTTTTTATTTTGACGCGTAATGAAGTAGTAAAATTCTTAAATGAAGAATGTAATTGTTTAAAGAAAGAGTTATCAACAATTAAAGACATTATTAGTACAGGCAAAGATTGTGGTTATACTATCGTAAAAACTGGTCCTGATGAGTTTAGTATATGTGAAACTTGTGCTATAACTGATTTTAGAAAACCGTTAATTATTCATAGGGAAATGCCAAACTTGCCAAACACTGAAGTTTATAACGGAGTTCCAGTTGCTTTATTGCTTAATCACTTATGGATGGGTGGAGATTTTTTTGATTCTGAAGTCTGGTGTTATTTAGCAAATTGCAAAGACGGTGAGCTAATTAGTTCTGAATTCTTAGATAATAAAGCAAATGTCAATGGTTTTGATGCAATGAGTGCAGGTGGTTTTATTCAAGAAACAGAAACTAATATAGAGTTTTATTTATATCCTCAATCAGCTTTACGTAAAAGATTACCTCGAGCAAATCGAAGTCACTATGATAATTCTGAATTTAAAAGAATAACTCCAGTTATTAAGTAAAAGGAGTCAAATGCAAAATGCAAAATAAGATTATTTATTCTCTTAGAGTGTACTTAAGTTTACAAAGTTTAGGATTCGAGCCTATTGCGACAATGCCCAATCCTAATAATAATAACTTAATGTGTTGGGTGTTTAATAAAACCCCAGAATTTATGAAGAGTTTAAATAACATCATAGAAGGAGGTAGCTTGAATGAAGCAATTCAAGATTAAAAAAGCACCTCTGAATAATCAATTTACTGGAATACAAACTAAAGCATTAGGCGAAGCTGTTGGTAATTTGAAGTTTTGTGGATTGAAACTTTATTTGTATTTAAGCTCAAATAAAGATGGAATGATTTGGACTTTAAACCCTTCAGTATTTGCGGAATGGCTGGGTATTGACTACTCTAATGCCAGTCAAGCAAGATCGGTAAGAAAGATTATTAGTGATGGTATCGAAGACTTAACAAACAATGGATATCTACAATTAGTAGAAAATGAAGAAGAAAAATATACCTTTTCGGAACAAAAAGTTCCTAAAAGTTAGTTTTGGAATAAATTGTTCCTAATTTATTTGATTTAAGATTTTCGGAACAAAAAGTTCCGAGCGAGTTGGAACAAAAAGTTCCAAATTGCCCTTATTTTCGGAACAAAAAGTTCCTATTAATATATATATGGGAGATAAGGAATGAATAGATAGGGAGCTTTAAAAATCCTTCGCTTCGCTCAGGCTTCTTAAATCTCCTACCGCGCGAAATGAGGTGATGTTTTGCTTCCACGCAATTATGAAGCAATAATGAAAGAGTTGAT
>JAQVYH010000099.1 GCA_029004515.1 Eubacteriales bacterium
GACTTTGTTAATACCCAATACGCATTAATAGGCGCAAAAGATAAAATTATACAGCTAGAGGAAATTAAAAACAGGAATAAAATTATTAATTATTTAATTTTTACTGTTTTAATTATAATAATTATAATCGAAAAATCAAATTGTACACAAATATAAATCAAATTGTACAATTATGAGAGTTTTTTAACCTTTATAACAACCCATTTAAAAGAAGTTTAAATGACCTTTAAATGACCTCACTGTTTATAATAATGCTTTATTTTATTCATAATTAAAAGCCTATTTATTTCTTGCAACTGATTAGCATTAGCATCAACGAACCAACTCCCGGCACTCTCTTGAGAAAGTACAGACTGCAAGAACTTATTGCTATCATATAGCTCTTGCATCTTAAATACCGAAAACGGTTTGATACACAGTTTTTTATCGTTTATTTCCATATAAATATTGAATAAATGCGAAACGCTTACGTGTATTGAGGTAATCCTGATCCTTATCGTTCGAGTATGCCTCCCTCTCAAAGCTTATATTCCTATATGCGTACTTTCTTCCTTTGAATACGAATAATCGAATAAACCATTCTATTACATACCAGATATAAAAAATGATGCCCAACATCTCTTTTATTTGTGCTGTATGTATCTTTTCATGATTGAGAGTTATATCATCAATCCTTGCATTACCTCTCACAAAGAGAATGCCGAAAAGATTGATTGCCTTGTAGCCTGAAAAAGGAATAATATTGTTTCTTATTATTTTCATATCAACTTTTTCTTAATGTGCCATTAACCATTACCCACATATCTGTTATCTTTCTCAACGTTCCATTAACCATCACCCAACCATCAACAGCATTGCGCACCTCCGAACCTACTTTTACCGACATCCGAGGGAACAAAACCGAAATCAATAGGGAATATGACCATTCTGTTATTTGACTTCCTTTTTTTGCTCTTACTCTATATTGTGTAGTTTTAAAGACGTGGTCTGTTATAGATAGAGATGTAATGCCCGTAGCTATGTTAGCCCAAGTACCTCCCCTATCAATACTTTTTTGAATATCATAATCAGCTCCTGTTCCACTATCAGTCCAAGAAATAGTGGCTAATCCTCCTACAGGTAGACTTGTAGGTGATACTGTTATTACAGGTACTGTTAAAGGTGCTACTATTTGAACTGATTCTATCTCGGAGAAAGCAGATAGCACCCCACCCACACTAGCTCTTACTCTAAAAAGATTATTCTGAGTTAGTGTAAGGTTATAGGTGGTGGTTGTAGTGCTATTTAATATAAAAATCCATCTGCTCCCATTATCTACACTTCTTTGTACATCGTAAGTTGCTCCTGCTCCACTACCTCCCCACGTGAGGGTAACTGTCTCACCTGAAAGAATAGCTCTTGGAGACGCTTGTATAAAAGGTGTAATTACTGCCATATAATTTTATTCGTATTTAATCCATATATCACCATTCGCCATCTGTGACGAAACAGCATTACCTGTTGACAATATCATATTCCTGACTTGCTTAGTTGTATAAGAGGTGTTGTTATTTGCTGTTACAATCCCTTGGAAAGTTCCTGTTGTAATCATACCTGCTTGGTGAGTTGAGGGGTGGGTATAATTATTCGCTCCAGTAGCAATACCGTTTAATTTGGTCTTATCTGAGTAACTCCTCAAACCATTGCTGGCGGGAGAGGCAAGGTCGTACGTTGTATTAGTTGCGGATAATACTCCGTTGTATATTGAAAGATTCGACCCTACTTTTACTCCTCCTAATGTGGATTGTGAGGCTGTAGGTAAAACATACCCAGAACCTCCTCCTGTAAGCTTTTGCCCATTAAAATAAATGCCATCTGAAAATATTTCAACAAGTGTTGTAATTCCTGTGACTGTATTTGTATTTTCAATAGAAAGGCATCCAGCAACTAACTTAGCCTCCGTTTCCCATGCTATACCCGTAGCCGATTTGACACTTACTCCATCAGGTGTAATCCTAATATTTCTTGTGCTAGGAATCATTTGATAAGAATAGCTTTCATCTAGTTCAAATTCATTTACACTTAACGTCAACCGCCCAGATGCAGTGCTTTCTCCAACATACTCTTTAGGAAACTTGCTGTAGTCCCAGATTGCTTTAGATTCAGTGTAGAATGATTTTAAACTGCCATCTATTATTGATAAACCGCCTATTTTTCCTCCATTAAGAGCATTAATAACTCCTGTAATATCCGCATCGGTAAATTTTGCGCTTCCATCATGCCGTATAATCGCTTTTGCAGTTCCTCCAAACGCTTGGTCATACGTTCCACCTGCCCAAAACGCAGGATCTTTTTTGCCTGATCCTTGTATTCCTGATAGTCCTGCTGTTTCAGTCGTGCTATTGAATTCTCTGAGAAACGTTATAACAGTACTAATCAATCCCCCATCAATAGTTGTTCCAAACTTATCAGTAATTGCCCGCGCTATGTTTGCGGTAGCTATGGCGGATGCTGATTGATTTAAGGCGTCGTCTGCTATATTCTTAATAACTTGCTCTACGTACTGTTTTGCCTGTTCGATACGTGTTGCGAAAGAGGCTAATGCCGATCTGTAAGTTGCAAATATTGCATTTATGCTTTGTTTCTCAGAAGGCGTAACCTTGCCATCTGCAATGACAGCATTAATTGATGCAGTTAGATTATCAACTGCTCCAAAAAAAGTAATCTTAGCGTTTAATAAATCACTCTTTGCTTCTCCTTCCAGAATCGGGTTAACAATCAATTTGTTGTATGTCGCTTCGAGTCCTGCTTTGTCTGATTTAATTTGATTAATATATGTTTCAATTGCTTTTGCTTCCGCTCCATCAATAATGCCGTCATGAAAGGCGTTATTTACATAGTCCTCCAGGTCTGTTATTGTTTGATCGGTATTATCGAGGTTATCGAGGCTACTATCAGCCCAATCGGCTAAATCCTTCTCGATACCATTTGAAAGAAAACGAATTTTGCCACCAATAATACTATTTACAAGGTCGATGTATGTTTTACCATCTGCTGAAACTATTTTATCAGTAGTTATACGACCAGGCAAGATTTCTGTAAAGCCATACATCTGTACATATGACCTGACTTCATCAAACTCGCTATTTAGTATTCCTACCAAAAAATGATAGTAATTGGGGACTGCATTCATCTTAATAGCGCTTTCTGACAATAGAAATTGACCTGTATTCTGACTAGTGCTACATTTTGCATACAAATAATATGATTTATCCGGCTCAAGTGTTGGAGATTCATATGCAGACATATCCCAATACTTGTAATCGCTTGCTTTGTGTGAGGCTTTTATCTCATTGACACCTAAAGTCATGTGCTGAATTATACCTGCATTTGCAGTGAACTTCTTTGTTTCGATATCAAAATCCACCACATGCTCTACCACACTGGGTGCAGTCTTAGAATTAACGAAACGAAACTGCAAGCTCTCATCTCCAACAAGCAGCTGCATTGTTTGTATAGTAATAGGATTGATGCCGCTTGAAAAGTTCAACAGCGACTTCTGTAGCATCGACATGGTTTCTTTTGTGTCACGCCAACGCCTTTTAGTGTAGCGGATAGCCTCTTTTTTAGATTCTTCGATAACAACCTCATCTGTCTCAAGATCATCAACCACAGAGCCGAGTGAAGCTGGTATTGAAGCATTTGAGAGCGTTATTTCAGGCTTGTGTAGCTTATTAACATAATCTTTCACACCTGTTATACGTATGACCTCACCATCAGGCAGAAACTGTTCGTCTGAAAATAATATGTGCCCGCCAGGAACAATTTTACCTCCGATTTCAAGCCATTTTGACTTAGACCAAATGCCATCTACTTGTCCTATGAATGTGAACTTTTGCTCCTCTTCGCGTGCATACACCATAACTGCTTCTTTAAACATGTCCCAGCTTGCACCGGTCGTTGTAACATCATCCCTAATGTATAATGCCGGCATTGAGATATTAAAGATTGCATATTTGTCTCCAGGCTTAGGAACAAAAACACCTCCTGGCATAACATATCCATCGTATTCAGCGGGCACAATCTTGAATCTACGCTCCTCATGTATATAGCCAGTCAGTTCATCGTCTGTCTGCTCTATATCAAACTCCCTTCCAGCAAGCACTCCCGACTGAAAAACAATTGTAGCCTTTTCTCCGGCAATTCTACACTCTTTATAGTTTAAAGACTCCGGTATGGTAAGATCTATAATGTCGTAAAAGTTCTGTTCTGCATCTATTACTTCTACCGAAGACACCGTCCCAACCCTCTTTGGATAAAATTTAGATCCATCGTAAGAACCTTCAGCTTTATTATTATTACCGTCACGGTATATGTACATACCGTCTTCGTCTGTTTTATAAGTTTTGCCATTATACAAAAGCGAAGCTGACTTTGGCAATAGTAAGGTTTTGCTTCCATAACGTGAGAAATCTATGTTTCTCTCGCCACCCTCAACATACATTCTACCTATTGGCTGTCTATCACCATCGTTCACACGGCCAACACCTGAAACAAACCCATTTCCCTTACCATACGATAGTGCAAGCGGATCATCTTTAAATTTTTCAACGCGACACAGATGAATAGTTTTGTTAATTATCTCCCACTCTGTGTCAAACTCTTGTGCAATACGATTAAGAGCATCATAACAATTCTCATGATTAAAGCTGATCAGTTTTTCATCAGATGATATTACAGATCCTTTTACCCACCCGGAGTCATGCAGATTAAGAACATCTACAAGTAGCTGTATAAACACAGCTGGAGTGGCTACAAGAGGAAATTTAACTCTATATGGTTTTGCGCTTAAATCTTTGTACAAATACAGCTTGAGAGCCTCACGCCACGAATGTAATACAAGCGTGTATTCAAAATTCCTGCTGTTATGTTTTTTGAAGTTTTCGGGATACCATAATGCATAACGAACTCCCTGATAATCGGTATAAGAACCAACCGGAAACGATATCGGTTCTATCACAGAAAACTTGAGAGTTAGAGTGTCATCGCTCATTATTGAACGATAACGGTAACTACTATCATCCGCTATGATATCTAGGACCTCTACTCCTGATGGGTTATATATTTTCATCTTTTCACTCTTTTAAATATCAAATACTTCTGCTCACTATCCCAGCCTATTTTTGTGATAAAAGGTAACTTTGCCCTGTTAGTCCTTTCTAACTTGTTTATTAATTTGAAAGCTTCAGTCCAATAAAATCGATATTCTCCATTAAGCCTTATTTGACAATATAAGAGTCTGTTTTTCGACTTTTTCCCTAAACCTATCTCAAAATCATGTATCTCAATGGGCCTGTTGAGAATTTCATCAGTACTCACTCTTGTGCCTATAAATGTTTTCTCTATCTGTCTTGGAGTTTCAATCTCATATAAATCATTCATCCTCATATACTATATCCCTTATTTCAACATCGTTATATCCGAGCTCTCTAAGCCTGTCTTCAAAAAGTTCGGTAGACAATAGCTCATCAGCAATGACATCATTCTGCCATGACTGTGGCACAAAATCAGCACTCCACTGTTCATGTAATTCACCACTCTGCTCTGTTCCTTCAACTAGCTCTTTTTGTCTGTTCCAATAGAGTCTCCAGTTGTTCTTTTTTTTGCTTAGCAGCTGCACTTTTTTTTGCCTCTGCTCTGCGTAGTCTTTCAAAATAATTTGGGTATTCATTATTCCATTTTTTTATTAAGTTTTTTGAATTGCAATGTTTTAATAATCCTATTAAAGCGCCTCGAGCGACAATGTCCTGTTTAGAAATCTCTGCATCTGCGGGTGTTCTATTTAAAACATGCAAGCGTCTGCGCCAGCGGTTTTTTGTTGATGATCTCAAATCAGTATGATTTTGATAAAAAACATAACCTAAAAAATCGAGTCCTTCTCCAACCCCAGATTCACCTTTCATACGTCTTTTCTCTGCAAGTTTAAAAATCCTTTTAGAGGGCTTTAACTGCATTTTAATTGTAGTCATATACTCTTCAATATTTTTCATTGACTGCTTCAATTTATCTGCTGAATCATCAATAAGAACTAGATCATCACAATACCTGAAATAATGATCAGGCTTACACTCCTTCAGTATCATGTGATCTATTCCTGTTAGATACATATTTGCATGCCATTGACTATCTTCTGCGCCTAGCACTAAGCCTTTATCAACAGCGATCATCATTGCCTCACATAACCACACTATGTGACGATCTTTGAAATTGCTTGATAATATATTTGCCATGCAGGCCTGATCTATTTCATGGAAAAAGTGATATATATCCAACTGGAGTACATTTATTGGGTTATGATATACGACTTGTTTAATTTTTTTGATTGCCTTATGAGCTCCTCTTCCCGGAATTGACGAATAAGTGTTACCTACAAACCTATTTACTAAATAAGGCTTAGTGGCTATAATGAGAGCCTTTTGCACAATCCTATCTCTATAGTTGGCGCAAACATGTATCAACCTGCGCTTATTATCTGATCCGGTTGTATGAAAAGTATGATATCCAGAATGTATGTAAGTTTGATTAATCAAATCTAAATGAAGCTGATAGATGTTACCATAATAATCTTTATCAAACTCAGCAACACCATATGAATAATCATTTCTTGTTCTGATTATCATATCTGCGCATATCAGATTGTCAACTGATATTATCTCTTCATATTTTACTTTTATTCTATTCATCTTTTTACTTGTAAATTCCCGACAGTGAGTCTTCGCAAATTCTCGCTACCAACACACCAATGTCGGGAATGAAATGTTTTCCTTTCGGATGGTGCACAACAGTGTTGCAATATTTACCAGTGAAGCACCGATGTTCACGTTCGCGTTCGAGGCAGCGTTGTTCGAGTTGAAGTAGAACAGACCCGCATTGCCACCGTTGTTCGAGTTCCCGCCGACAAGGGCGCTTTCTGTTGTGACCTTTTTTTGTTTTTATTATCTTGATCACCTCTCTAGGTGATCGCTCGGGTTATCGGTTTTATTCGGTTATTTCGGGTAATACAAGTGAAGCACCGACGTACACGGCCGCGTCCGAGGCAGCGTAGGTCGAGGCGAAGCAGAACAGACCCGCAATGCCACCGTTGGTCGAGGGCCCGCCGACAAGGGCGACTCTTGTAGTTGCCGAATTGCTAGTATAATTATAATCAGCCTTATAAGTAGTTGAACTGCCACCTAACTCTTCACATATAATGCTTCCCGGAATGAATTCCTTCACCCACTCATTTACTGCAGGCGTATTTCCAATGTGTATATAATCACTCACATTTCTTGATGTGTTAATCTTGTCGTAGTCTCGTGTAATGTACACTTTGTTTACATTTAACTCTGCGTCATAGATATAGTATACCCCAGTTAGGAAATTCCATATTTGACCATAAACACCTTCTATGAATCTCCAGCGGAACTGTTTTGTAAATTTACCCTCTTCATATTCAACATCCACCTCACCAGAGGGTGTTTTTAAAACATCTGTCACGCCAGCGACAGCTGCATTTGCGTATGATGAGCCTGCATTCGTAATCCCGCTGTAAGCAACTTGCACATTGTGTCTGCCAAGCTCCAGTACCATCAGGTAAGCAATTGCTTCATATATAAAATATGGCACTACTGTGGCATTTGGATTAGTATTTTTTGCTGCTTGTTGAAACAGTATAAGACTTGCGCTTGCGGAAGGATTTTCACCTGAAAAACTCAGCAATTTCCACACCCCATCGATTTGCTTCCTTATGCCTCTATATCTTGGATAACCACACTGATCAATCTTCTTCCATTGCGTGGCCATTGAGAATGGCAGTATTTCTTCAGGTGCTTGCTCGCAAAATAAAACATAACTATAGCCATCGAGATCAAACGACCTATAGTACAGGTCTGGAAGTCGCACCATTTGCAGCTTTAAAGGATTCATTAAATCAGACTGCGAGTAGCCAATTTTCAAGCTTACATCGTCTTGTAACCATTCCCTATTACTAGCATCATGATTGCATTGATAAGGTCTCATTTTATCGAGCAGAGCTTTTCTCTTTGAGCCGTTAGGGGCATTAGGTGTTCCGTCATAAGGAAGGTCATTGACTATTTCTACCCTGTCGTCAGAATCGCCCTTGAAGTATCTGTAACCAAACACCTCCGGAATTCCTGTAATTGAGCGCAAGAAACTGCGAATTTCGTTTTTCATAGACTCTGTAAACTCGCTAAGTGGTGCGCCATTTTTTGGATCTATGATAGCCTCCGGTATTGTCACCGGAAACAACTGCTCTCCATTTTTTTCTAATACATGTATCTTTCCCATAATCAATTATATATCATTATATTCTACTTCTGAAAACACCTTTGCAAATATAGGCTCAAGGGCTACAAGAATTTCTCCTTGCTGTTTTGCAAAATCACCCTGTTCTTTAGCATAAGATGCCTGAGCCTGCGCATTATCCTTGGCTGCAATTACTGTCTCGGCAGCTAAATCAGCCGCCTCGGCTGCATTATAAGCAATATCTGCAGCCTCTACTGCAACTTGAGCTGCAACTAGAGCCGGCTGTTGAAGCTGCTCAATATCTTGCTCTTTGAGATCTGCAAAATGTAGCTTCAAGCTCTCAAGCCAGTCTACCTCAGAGCCCTCATAGCCATTCTTTACAGCAACCTCATAGGCAGAATA
>JAQVYH010000100.1 GCA_029004515.1 Eubacteriales bacterium
GCTATGATAAAATTTAGGCGCGTATCATACGCGAAATGAATCAGGTCAGCAAGCAGCACATACACGGATTAACCGCCCATATATTCCGGCACAACTATTGTACGAATCTCTGTTACCAGATACCGACAATATCTATCGGCAAAATTGCGGAGCTGCTGGGGGATACCCAAAAGATGGTTTTAGAAGTCTATGACCATATGATCTTAGAGAAAGAGGACGCTGCCGGGGCGGTCGGAAAAGCCTTAAATTTTTGAGGCAGAAATGAGACATTGAGACACGAATGAGACATCTAAATGTATCAAAATGGCTTAAAATAAGGAGCGGTACAAACAACATAAAAATAGCGCAAACCCTTGTATTTATTGGATTTACGCCACTTTTCTTTTATGAGACATCGGGGATTCGAACCCCGGACAACTTGATTAAAAGTCAAGTAGTTAAAATGCGTCTAGTATGCGTAAATACATTACTTTTCGATAGACAATGAGACACAAATGAGACATGTTGATTTTATTTGAGACATAAAACCCCGCCGCGGCATGTTACCGTGACGGGGTGTTTGATTTTAAATATTAAGCATTCTTTGTACATATCCTGATACAATATTCAACTCCACCAGTCTCTTATGCAAAAATAACTTCATCGTTCATTATTCTTAAGGCTTCTTGCTCTAACTTATACGCATCATAGCGCATTGCATTAGCTTCAAGAGCAAGGCGATTGATTTCTCTCTGCACAGCTTTATCTTTCAGCAAAGGAAAAGGTATTTGTGCTACATGCCTAGCATCGATCTCATCAACTACACTACCATATGTGAACCTTGTAATCAATGGGTACCCATAATCGGAAGACAAGAAAATAGAAAGATAACCTGCAATTTCATCGCATGCAGGAACAACTCGTATTATATGCTGATTTGCTGCCCAGTGCTCCCAATGACGGGGTACAAGTGTAACTTTTCCAATAGTTCCGCTACATGTTATAAGTGTCATGTTTTCATGTAATTCTAGTTGCTCTTTAATTCTGTCACCATGTTGAGCAAGCGATAAGTATTTCTTGTTAGATGGATCAAGTTCATATAACTGCTTGCCTCCAAAAAACACACGCCCTTGACCTTCTTCTACATATGTACGCTTAAAACGCCCAGGCAATATAATTTCTTTACTTATTCTATTATCGCCAACTGCAAGTAGTTCACCTGCATGCTGCTTCAAATGTTCAGCAATAGCTTTTGCAATTGGAATATGATACGAGCCATCTAAACGACCACTAAGTTCTGATAGTTTGACACTATAGTTATTAACTTCGCTACTAAAACTAAATTGTTCCGTTTGCAACTCATTTATCGGAGGCAAACTAAGAGCCTTTATGAGCATTCTCGTCGCTTTGTCAATTAACTCATTAGATTGGTCACGAAGATTATACGAGCTAAATATAAATTCACTTATCCTCTCTTTAATTTCGGTTGAAGGATTAGGAATAGGTAAATCATACAAATGGGATGGCTCAATGTGCTGAATAACCGACCCATACTTATTTGTTTGTAGTATTGTACCTCCTGTCTCAGAGCGAAAGTATGCATATAAGTAACCAATATCCATTCTATTTTTAAGCGTTATCCTTATTACATCATCAGAAAAAACTTTGTTCTCCAAGGTTCTTGAAACCAATGCAACATTTCCTATTGTTCCCGAACGTGTAAGCAAAAGGGTATCGCGTTTCAAGCGCAATGCCTGTATATCGCACTTTGTCAGCTTAGAAATATATTTCTCTGCTTTAGGATAAACATCATTCATTTGTGATGGAAGATAAAATGGAACTCCGTTCCCTGCAGAAGTATATATGCGTTTGAAACGACCTGGATAAAAAGCTTGTTCCAAAAGTCCGTTTTCAGGATTATTAAGGGCAAGAGCACCCCATTTGCATTGTTCTATGGTTTCTTGCGCATGCTTCCCTTTTACTTCAAAAACTGATGCTTCTAATCGCTTTCCTGCATCCAACATTTCTGACAAAGAAACAGTACACCACTGTACTTCATCTTTTGGAAGTTCCTTGATTATGATATCGGGTTGTGAATGTGCTACGGCTAATCCAGCTACCATGCTATCCCCTCCCTTTTCTTCCATTTAGAAAAGATTATCGGAACCTCATGTGTTTGGTCATCTACAAGTTTTTTCTTTTGCTGCATAGATACTGTTCTATCACCTTCTGCCGTGTCTCCTAAAACAAGAACATTATCATTATCAGGCACAAGAATCTCATTACCTTCATCATCACGCTTAAAGATTGGGTTTCCACGTTTGTCATGCCCAACCTTATCAAGCATTGCCATAAAAATATTATAATCTGCCATTGCGCCGCTCTTTTCCTCAGCATCTTTCTGTTCTTGTGTTTTCTTTTGTAAGAATAATACTGAGGTCTGTGTACCATTATGAGGTTGGAAAGTATCTACATGCAAATCAAGACTGGCAATTATTCTTGTGTTTTTTATTAACCACTCACGAATATAGCCTAGGCCTGGAGAACCAAGTATCGAATCAGGTAAAACAATGCCCATTCTACCACCTGGTACTAGAAACTGTACACAACGCTCAATAAATAATATCTCTGGTGGTACAGAGGATTGCAAGCGTTCTGTCATTGTCCAAACATTTGGGGTTGTTCTGTTCTCCCAAATGTGGGCTAGTTCAAACTGTTTGAGAATATTTTCATCTTTAATTGGAATATCACTTCCAAATGGTGGATTGGTAATAATGACATCAAAGAAAGCAATAGTTTCATGGTTACGAATATCTGCTTTGTTAATTTCTAAAGCTTCTGCTAACTTAGTCTTAAATTCATCAGTCCATTCATGCGGTGGCAACAAGGAGTTGTTTTGTAATATATTCCCACTTCCATCATTGTTCATAACCATATTCATCTTAGTGGCTTTTACCAAATCTGGATTTATGTCAAAACCAAAATAACAGCTTTTTGCTAATTCAGAGATTTTATCCTGGAATACACGCATCTCCTGATTATCCCAATACTCTTTAGATTTTCCAATCTGCTTCGAAAAATCTTCTTCCAAAGAAACCATAACATGGGTCATAGCATTAACAAGAAATCCGCCCGTCCCACATGAACTATCCAAAACACGTTCACGTGTTGTTGGATTTATCATTGAGACTACCATTTTCATTACATTTCGTGGCGTGAAAAACTCTCCTCGGTCTCCACGGAGGTTGGCGCCAACTATTTCTTCATATGCCTTTCCCTTAATATCAATATTTGTATTTAGTAAACTGTATTTTTGCAATTCGCTCACAATATAGGCTAAACTACGAGGAACCAGTTTAATTTCCTCATTAGCTTCGAATATCTTTCCGTGCTTCTTTTTAACACGGTCAAATATTTTTGAAATGCGTTTTTTGACAGTTAATTGACCGTCAGGATTGTTACGTTCTTTGGATGTGGCGTAAAACTCAAGTTTTTCTGGTATATTGCGTTCATCTTCAATCTTACAAAATATAACCTTAAGCAACTCAAAAAAGGCAGGTTGCTTTTGCAAACCGTCATTAGCATAAATATGATTATGGCATGTTTTGAAAACAAATAATAGATTATCGTCAGAGGCATTTTTCAAGCTACCTCGTTTAGGGCGGTCAATATCCTCCAAATTGCCATCTGCGGACGGAATATCATTGTAGTCCTCAAATTGAATTTTCCCTTTTTCATCAACAACTTTTCTATATACTTCTTTTTGTTTTCCATTTGTCCACATACCCCATGCACAATTTGGGCATGCAGACATATAGCTTTGAAGCTGTGCTACACCATCTTTCGCATTTTTAGGCTCAACTGTTTCTTTTTTGCATTCTATAATTATTTTGATATGTTCTTGAGTATGTTCGGGACAATCATGGGCAAAAATTACAATGTCCGCCCTTTTTTTACTTGAACCAAGTTGTACGCTATATTCAATTTTAACTTGTGAAGGTAAATATTTATGCTCATTTATTAGGCGTTTCTCTATTGTTTGTCTAACATATTCTTCTGGTGTATCATTTCGAAATTTCCCGTCAATATAGTCGCAGATTTTTCCTTCGGGTATTACTATCACCTTAGTATCAGCCATTTGTTGTTCTCCCATTTCCTTTTTGAGGCTTAACATAGCTGACTATGTCGGCCAAGTCACAGTCAAGCGCATAGCATATACGTGCCAGAACATCAATATCCGGGCGCTTTATATTGTTCTTGCAATAAGTATTAAGTTGAGTACGTTGAAGGTTAGCTTTCTCAGCAAGAAAGTTTTTGCTAATATCATTCTTTTTTAAGTAACCATCTAATGTGATTTCCACATAGCCATAATCAGTATAGTCTTGCACAGCACGCACCTCCAATTCGGTATATAATAGCACATAGAGGATGATAAGTACAGTTGTAATTATCTACACCTGTATATGTCAATTTATCTTTTTTATTTTATGATATGCGATACGAATACTAACAATATCGGAAGCTGAACCGCCAAAGGAGTGTATTTCCGAGCGATGGAGCTCTATTAAAAGCCCTGTATTTATCTACATTTGAAGCCACAAAAAAGTGGACGATGCCAATCCGTAACTGGGGGCAGGTATATGGGGAACTGAGTATCATGTACGAGGGGCGCCTATCCAGTTAAGTCATTATAGTTGTGTGCAAGACAGGCGGTATTCCCGCCTGCCCTTGACATGCCCTGACAGGTAGGGTATATATATACCAAGGGCTGAAAGCTCATCCAGAAGCCTTCAGCCCTACCACTTATCATAGAAGATCTGTTTTTACAGAGATTTCTTCACACACTCGGTAAATGGTGGTTATGCGTTCAGCAGGGCAGCCCATGTTTTAGCCGCTACCGTTCCGTATGTATTGATTGACAGCTTTTTATCTTTCTGAAAACAGGTAGTCGCATACTGGCTATTTGGGCCGTTTTCTCCGTCAATTGTCAGGGGCAATCCGTCTTTACCCTTATATCCCAGCGCGTTAAGAATACGCTGTACTGTTTTAAACTGTGCATCTGCCGCATTTAATCCGAATGATTTTAATTCCACCTTGCATGTACCTACCTTTCCATTCTCATTGTTTGTTGTAGTTCCGCTATTATTTGCAGTACCTCCTGACACTTTCTTGCCTCTATCAAGGTTGGTTGCTACATGATGTCCCTCATACAACAGGATATCTCCGGGTAACAAGTAGTCAGGGCTTGTACGATACTTACTATCGGTAAACACTTGAAATCCAGCCTGTTTCAATACTGCCCTTAAATTACCCGTATATGCATAGATACTAACGTCCTTCAATTTCTGTATATTGAGCTTATAACCGATTGCCCTAACAATAGCCGCTACACCAGAACTACAGTCGGCTTCACAATTAATCGTAATCTGTGACGGCTCGTAGTTACTTGCCTTCAAGTGCTCCCAAAATGTGTATCTCTGTGCTTGGTCATATCCTACCTTATTGTTGCGTGCCGCATCTCTGGCAAGCCTAGCAATTTCACCTTGTATGCGGCTCTCTGGATGCCTTAACATTACATTCCACGGACGATTATACCAGTTAATTACTGCCCATTCATCACCCTTCTGGTCCCCCGCTTTACCGCCTGAATATCTTCCATTCTCATCATGCCCACAATTGCTTATCATGTGTCCTCCCTTTCCGGCGTACTTGTCATAGTAAGCCTGTCCATATCTCGCCCGCGCGGTTTTGACTGATTCTCCCACGTTTGCCGGGCGCTCAAATTTCACCAATACCACATCCGATGCCTGCTTGACGGTCTTCGCTGTTTTCAGCACTTCCAGAACGCTCGTATACGCCGTTTTCAGTTCCTGCATCAAATATTCAAGCTGTGTCCTGCAATCGGAAATAGACACCTTTTTCGAGCGCACAAGGTCATATAGACCACCCTTTCGCCCGGGGCTTGTCCACTGTGCCAGGCCGTAGCCGTATTGCTTGCCCGGAAGGGGGTTCAAGAACTCCGCTCGGCTGATTTTACAGTTATCAACCGCTGCCGTGTAGGTTGCATCGTTGTATATCTTGCCGTTTTCAGACAGCCGTTTCAGACAGAGCATTTCCACTCTGCCGGATATCAGCCCGGATTCGGCGTACAGATTCCCCATCATGCCAGCTGCCCCGGCCGGGGTCATGCCTTGCGATGTAAGGTATTCGTATATTTCTTTTTCGGTCATATCTCTATCTCCTTCAATTCCTGCCGCATCTGGTCATACAGTACCTTGCGGCAAAGCGTGCAGTCCTGACAGTCAAGCTGCTGCCCGTCCGGATATGCACAGTACCCTTCCCGCGTTTCTTCATCAAAAAACTTGATAAAATCCTCCACATCCTGATCTGTCATGACTGCCGCCTCCCGCATCAAAAAAGAGGACGATTATTCGCCCTCTGACTCTTTATTCAACAGCTTTTCTGTTACTGCCAATCCCTTAATCAATATAGACGGCACTTTCACATCACACTCCACGAGATTCTCAATGATGCTTCTTATCTCATTGATTAAGAGGCACGCGGTTGTAAACCAGCCCAGCAAGGTTAAAAAGTTCAGGTCAATGTGCAGGATGTTTTTCCCCATTAACATAAACACATATGACATCAGAAATGCCACGATGATGACAACCCAATACATGACTTTCTTTAAAATTCCCACCAAGCCTACGGAGCTGCTTTCTGTTTTCATTTTCCTGGCCTTGTACCATCCCGTCAGAAAATCCAAAACATTTAACACTAAAAACGCCGCAAAGACGTACCAATGTGGGCCGAAAATTGCTGTCATGATTGTTATAGCGCCCCCTACGATCAGGTTGTAAGAATCTACTACTTTAGTTGCATTCATTTTCTTCATATCCTCATTCTCTTTCTTTTTCCTAAAAATAAGACCGTCTCCGGTCTTTTGCTTTAATTAAAGATGTATTCAAATTCACCTAAAATGTTTTGTCCGTTTGAAATTCGCGTGCCGCTCTGCGTGCCTTTAATTACATCTAAATAAATTTTATTTCTAATTGGATTTTCTGACGCAAATACAGCTAAAAAGCCTATAAATGTATCATATTCTTTTCCTATGAGATTTCTCACTGTAATACTTCCGTTTGTCCAATACAAAGTCCCGTCTACATTCTCATGCGAACCGTTGGAAGGTGATGCAGTTGGCGCTGTACTTGAAAAATAATTTGGCATAGAGACCGCTGTCAAAATTGTATTTTGTATTGCAATTAACCCCCCGTTTGTTGCCCTATTGATAATACTATCATTCACAATGCAAGTATGCATGTTACGCACCCTCATGCGGTTGTGAGTAAACTCAACAGAAACGTAACGGTTATAAACATGCTCTTTTGAATCAACTCGGAATAACTTGCTAACCATTATAACCTGGATTACATCCGCTTTTACTGTACTTTCCCTATCCCACTCAACACCATCACAGGTGATAAACAATGCAGTATTTAGTTCATCCCCGTGAACGCCTCCCATGAAATCAGATTGATTGAGCTCTTGTATTGGCCCAATAATGTCCGTGCCAGCTGTTACGACCGTTACCGAATCGCAATATATCCCTAAAACATTCCACAGATCACTATTGCTGTCCTGTCTCACGACACGGACAAGGTTTGTATAGTATTTTCCGAAATCAATCTTGTACCTTGTGTCAGATATTTTGCTAATAGATATTTTATATTCGTCAACTTTCCAAAAACGTTCATCAGATTCAGCTTTAGAATATACTTCACTTCTTGAATATGTCTCTTTTTTGGAGTATACATCACCAATTGGAGTGATCGCCTCGCGATATGAATTAAATTGAAAATCATTATATGTGCCCTCGACTACCTCGATATATTTAGGCATGATGTTTTTGCTAACCTGGACAAGCAAAGTGGCACAACGTGACGGTGTAGTAACATTGCGCGTTTTCACATATGCCCCTGTATTCATATACAATAAAGACGAATTTGTCAGGTCTAAATATTCTCCGAGTGCAAGCGACAATACTTCTTCCACTGTCTGTTCTATCGCGAGAACTTTAAAATAATAATAACCACCCTCCAAGCCCGTGTCTGTTCTTGATATCGTGTATATTGTATCTGGTTTAACTGGAACTATAGCGATATACCTACCACCCGATGTTCTGCGAAATTGAATATTTGGTGGATTTCCCAAGATGTTAAATTCGTGATAAATATTATATTCATTCACCAGATTAGCGCTATCTGTCAGAACATTTTTCAGCTTATTTAAATTATTACTTACTTTTCCGACTTGCCCTCTGACTGCATCTCCAGCACTCGCGAAAGTCGTTCCGTCAACTCCGACTCTGATATCGGCAGTCTCCGCATTGTCAGTAGATGCCTCTACAGCGATAAGATTATTGATCCTCTGTTTTTCCACCTCCAGCGCCGCCTGATTTGCCTTACTGGATATACTAACATCACTCGCATCAAGCCT
>JAQVYH010000101.1 GCA_029004515.1 Eubacteriales bacterium
TTCTATGATGTAGAGTGTGTCACCGATTGCTTTCTCGGTAACGCTAATGATCTTTTCATCCATAGGAACTCCTCCTTTCGACATGGCATGGCGTAACGAATCGTTACTCCCTATAGACCGGTAGGGGTGGTCTGATCTCCACAGCTTTTTAAAGCGGACAGCGGCGTGGGGCAACGCGTATAAAAACGCAGATTCAAACAGGGTATAGCCCCCAAAGGGGTGGTGAAAGTGCCTTAATGTAGATTTTCAGACACTTTCACAGCATATAAGCTGATTGACCGCTTACTCAGCCATCTGCAGTACCTTGATAGCTTCCGGGCGAATCAACTTGCCGTCAAGACGCTCGTAGCCGAGAAAACCCTTAAGCTGTGACAATATATACTTTTCAAACAATGGCCTTACTGTAAGCGGCATACGCTCAACAATCCAATAGTAGGAAAAGTCACCGAATGCAACCGGTTTATTTCCTGCGGCGATGGTTGGCATATTGTTTGAGATAACCACAGGCCTGCCGAGCAGATTAATCGAATTCTCAGGCCAGAGATAGTTTCCTCCATTGTCCTTGAGTGTACGGAGTGCCAGCGCTGTGGTGTCGCTTATAACCCATACAGCCTTTTCGCGGTATTCTGGCTTTACGGAATGGAATAGCTTTATTATTTCATCAAGGGTCACTGCTGTTGAAGATAATGCCGTCACTCCGACATCTGCTCCATTTGTGCTGTTGAGAATACCGGTTGGGCGTCCATTCCCATCTCCGTTGAGAAAGGCGTTTTCCTCGGCTTTACCGAAACGACGGGCTAAGTCTCTAACGAGATATTTCTCTATATCGAACTGTTTGTCCTCAATGAAGTGAACATGGAGTTTGGCAATAGAAGCCAGCTTGTATGCTTCAAAATCATATTGGCTGAAGGTGTCATTGTCTTCCGGAATAGCACTGCCTTGTGGTATCCAGTCTGCAACCGCATTAGCAGAAATTGCGTGAACAGTGCTATCAAGGGTCGGTGTTTGTATTACGGTAGAGAGTCTACGGAAGAGGTTTTCTTTATTGAGAGCCTCGTTGTAGATGTTATCTGCTCCTTCCGGCAGCAAGTATGTTCCAGTGGTTGTGTCTGTCATCTCGCGATATTGACCGGAAAGGTTTTGACCTCTACGCATCATGTTCCAAAATTCAGTTTTGTAAGATATGCTTGACATGATAATAATCCTCCTTTAATTACTGCATTTCTTGCAGGTATAAACTGGGGTTTCGTGCTTGTTTACTGGGAATACAGGCTCCATTACTAGTTTGCATTGTGGACAGTACACCTGATAATTTCTTACGCAATGCTCTGCAGTAATCTTGCTTTTACAGTTCAGACGGTAGATACCGTCCATAATACGGGTGAGCCAGAAAGCGCTACTTTGACTTGTGCGTTTCTGAAGCTGCTCTTCGGTCATCGTGGTTTCGCGTGGAATTAAGCGACCGTGACCGACTGTGGTAAGGGTGTAATTTTGCGACATATTCATGTCCTCCTCTGATTTTTTGATTTTGTTGTTTCTGGATTAGGGTTTATTAGCACATACGCACCACCGCCTTTCATGTTCACAGTGGGGGCAGTCTGTGGCAGGTAATATATATAATCCTCTATAGAGATATAGATTTTTGAATTAACCTTATTTACTTGCCACACAATGCCCCATGTGTTTATGTCAAGAATTCAGATATCAGCTTGTAGCCGATAACCAATGTGGTTTTCTCACCGCCTGAGCGTGGACGCTTTCGTTTGACTTCAGCAACGGCAGCAAGACTTTGCTTAAAATTCTTCATACTTTCTGGGTATTGGCCGTTCTCACCGCACCAACATCTGTATCTTTCGTATACAGCAGAGGTGCGCTCTTCGGCAGTGCCGTCTTGTTCCATGCAGTCCTCAAGGAAAAGCTGAATTTTATCACTGTCATGGTGATATTGGGCAGTGGCTTTCTTTACCGATTGCGGCAATGCAAGACCTTCTGCGTTTAGCATCCGGTAACCCTCAAGCAACCAGTTGAGGATAGCGGACTGTGCTTCCGGTTTGGCAAACTCGTCCTTCAGCGTTCGGTCTTGCTCGGCTTCCTCAAAATGACGCTCAAAAGGAACGATGATGACACGCCCACTGGTGAAAATAGTCATATCGTTAATAACGGGCAGATAATTTGTGTTGATGTAAAGCTTGAACTGAGGTTTGAAATCAAAGCTGTTTTCATGTAGGAACCTTGCGTTTATGGTGTCGTTGCCCGTCATGCTCTTTACCTGCGCGGCATTAAGTACCAAGCCTTTACCCGGCTCTGGTATATTCACAAAGCGCACTCCGGCAAGTCTTGCAATATCCTCGCTCGGCTGAGAACTATTGGTGCTGTTCTTCATAGCGATGGTTTCAGGCTTAGATGAACAGCCGTAGCTACCGAATACCTTCAGCACGCTCTCGCACAGCGTTCCTTTGCCATTACGGGTACTGGCACCATAGAGGATAGTCATGCATTCATGCCGGGTATCTCCCGCCAAACCGTAGCCGAGGATTTTCTGTAAGAACTTGCCTCTCTCAGCATCACCACTTGTGATTTCATAGATGAATGAATCCCAACGCTTACAGCTAACTTTTGGATCGTATTTCACAGAGGTTATCTTTGTCAGTTTGTCCTCGCTGCGATGCCCAGAGAAGGTGCCTTTGTCCATATGCAAAGTACCGTTTTTGCAGTTGAAAGCATAAGGATCAGCATCGAATTCCCTTATGGATATGGGATGGTGAACCTGTGCATCCTTGAGGATATTCATGCGGTAGCCGTGGGACTGCCATTTTTTAATGTGGTCGATGTAGCCTTTCCGTTTATGCTCGTCCTTGATATTCAGAGTGTACATATACAGAAGGTCTGCCAAATCCATACAGCGTTTCATCGCTTTCAGATTCCCTACATCCGATTTCCAGATGCCATCCTCGTAGCAAAACCACATTCTGCGTTCCGGTACATAACGAAGGGTGCCTTTATGGAAATCTGCAAACAATCTGCTTGCACCGATATCTGTCCAAGGATATTGGCTTGTGTTCTCCGGTTTCATTTCCTCAAGGCGTGGCATTTTTTCGTCAAAGTCTTCAATGGCACTGTTTCGGATGATGGGTGTATAGAAACTTTTCATGCCGCTGACAGAATATCGAATGGTAATGCTGCCATAGGTATTACCACCTCGGCGGCTGTCCCACTTATCACGCATCAAACCGGACTGCCGAAACAGTCTGTCTATCTGCTCATAATTTCCATTACAATAGAATGCGAGAATAGAACAGAGTGCCTGATCTGCTTCGCTCTGTGAGGGATAGCCTGTAATATCGCCCTCCCACAGCTTTTTGAACTTTTCACCGTTCTTTGCTGTCAAAGCCTTATCCAGTACGCTCTCATCAGACAAGTAACTTTCTCTCTCCAACATTTCCGCTGACGCCTTCGGAGCGGGACGTTTCATGTGGCTGTCGAGCAGCCATTGTAAGGCTTCCGTGCATTCAACAATATCGCCGATCTGATACACATTGCCCGTAACGGTCACAAAATGTTTGGTGACACCCGGAACATACACCTCGATATTACCGTGATTGATGTAATAAATATCTGAATCATATGTGTAGCCATCCGGGGCTAAGCAAAGGATGCGTAAGCCTGTACCACTTGGACTGATCTCGATATATGCCTGTGGAAACATCTGCACGATGGCAAGCGCCCGCGGCACAAGTTCTCCGTCTTTAATGCAAGAGTCAAGATCGATGCCGATAATGCTGTTTGATACACGGATACCGATGCCGCTGTAATTTACAGATGCTGCCACCGCAGTAGCAAAATCAGTAAAGGTTGAAGGCTTAGATACGCTGGCTCTTCTTCCTGTCCTTGGGTTATATGGAACCTTGTCTTGCTTGTTATTTGCGGTTTCGTACTGCCAACAGCAGAACTCGGCATTCTCTTTGACATACTGTGGGATGTTGTCAAAATTCATTTGATTGCTCCTCCTTATGTATTTCTGCCGCTCTGCTATTCAAAGGACAGATGATATATTTAGAGGGAGATTTTCTTTCCTCTACTAATAGCCGAAATATTTAACCCCCTCACTATTCACAGGACAGATATCACGTACTTGAACGACTTTATTGGAAAAATATTTTTGTCCCTACTTGGTAGCCACAAGGAAAGAGCAAATCTGACGATTTTTGAAAAATATTTTTTATCTGTATGCAACACCAAAAACCGATCTCCCAATATTAAAAAAGAATGTTAAATCCTCAGAACCTCAATTCTGTGGATTTAACATTCCTCCCTTACTTATGGCAAATATCTTGTGCGGCATTCAAGCCGTCAACTATATTGTGGCAGTTTGGGATTGCCAAGCTGAGCGTAATCGTAGAAACAAACGAGCCAGCTATGCTTGGAAGAAGGCCGCTGAAGCTGAAAACAAAGAATAAAAGATTAGACCTCATTACAATATTAAGGTGTGGCAACTGTAATACCTTTTATGAGAATGTGCTGCTATAAAAGCACCTTCTCACTATGATTATTTGGGCCTTTTCTAAAAAACGGGCAAAATAAAAGCACTAACTCCTCTAAGAATTAATGCTCTATAAATATAAGATTTTATTACTTTTCAATTATTACTTTTCTGTCTTTCATCAAGCTTTTTAAGATAATTATTATAGCACTCAGCACAAAGTGTCCTTTTCCAAGGCATATCCATTCTGATGATTCCCTCTTCACTACAGTTTTCACAGATTGTTTTGCTTTTGTTCTCAAATGCACGAACAATTAGTGAAATATCGTGTCTTAACTTCTTTTTGGTCTCATCATCATTTTTATTATGTGGTTCGAATCGTAAAGAAGAACCTCCAAGAAAATCAATAGCATGCAAAGCACAAGGAGTATCTTCAAAAGAATAATAAAATCTAAGGCTTGCGAATTTCTCTTTAATCTGTTCTACAACAATATCAACAGGAATGCCATCTTGTGTGTACCTATCGGTTATAGCCTGACAGAGTTCTCTAATCAATGGATACCATCCTTCAGAGCATTCGCATCCCCATGCCTGATAAATATTACGAATTGTACTTCTATCCTTTATTGTCATATCTCTTTTCATGAATGAAAATTCGTCCTGAAGTTCCAATTCATATTCTTCTTTCATTCTTTATCACCCCACATTTCATCAATAAATGTTTTAGCATCATTAAATGATTTCTTGCCTAAACAAACATCCAGTAATGGGACAAATAAGTCTGCATAGTAATCAATAGCTGTCTCAATCTCGTTTATAGCCATGTGGGGTTCAGCCTCAAGAAAATCATACTTTATTCGCAAGCTATAAGCCAGATCACCATATGTATCCACGTAGAAACGTCCATTAGCTTTAGTATACCAATTCACATAATTTACTGTCTTAAGAACTTCATAGTATTTACCATCCTCAAATTTCAAGGCAGTTGGGGAAATAAAAGTTAAAATATCAACCCAGGTATCTTGAAATTCCATGCTTGTCTGTAATTCATGTGTATTGCTGTCCATTTGGAACGAGAGATGTAACTCAAAAATATTCAGCTTCTCCTTTTTATAAAGATACTTGAAATTTTTCTTCAGTAGATTCTCAACAGTTTGCATTGCCTCTATTTTGTTCATAAGCAATACCTCCTTAATATAGCTCTGAAAGATATAAAATTCTTTCAGCAAATGCCCCATAAATCTTACCATTAGGGTATAAGGTTTGTAGTTTATTGATAGCCTGCTGTCTATCAGATGACGTAAAGGTATATGATATTGCATTACCTATACAGGCACTCTTTCTCCTTAGCGATTGTACATATTTGAATGTCCAGGTATTAATAGGGTTTTTCATACTTTATTCCTCCCACTCTAGCAGTATATTTTTAATCTTCTCTAAAACATCTTTGTCCTTATCTCTATTCAAAAGCATAATCTTTACTATTCTTTTCACTATATCAGGTCCTGTCAAATTCTCTTCTTTAGGCTTACTCTCACCAACATTCATTGATTCTTCTTTCAAACAGTTAAGATAATTCAGCCAAAGGAGTTGTATCTCGTATTGCGTCTGTAGCGTCTGCAATTCAAGCGCCCTTTTTATATTTTCTTCTATAATTCCTAAATCGCTCTCCAACTCCTCTTCAATTTTAACCTGCATAGCTGTAGGTGTCTGAACATCAATCTGGGACAAATCATTATTCTTAAATAACTTTAGCTCCTTTGACAATTTCCTCCATTCTTCATCAGAAAGATTTTTCGCTTTAACAATTGCACGATTAACTTTACCAGGCCTTGAAGTATCCGGATGCCGGTCTAATTCATCAATAAGATACTCCAATGCCGCATGACACTTGTTGCTTTTCCATGATTTTTTTATCATTGCATATCCTCCTTGTATTGGTTAGGCATAGTCTTTTATAGATTATACAACCTAACTAGTAATCTGTCAATTACCTTTTGTAACTTTCTGCCCAAGGGTATAATTCTATTTATAGTTTTTTAATTTTGAGAAAACATCGCATAAATTGTTATATGTTTCCAGTATGGTGAAAAATAGACCTTGCTACTATTCCCGGCATAGGTACAGTAACGAGGTCTGTTTGATTGTGACTACTTATTCGAGATTCTCCTTGATAAAAGCAATATCCTCCTCGGATAGCACTGTAATTACTTTCAAGTGGCTGAAATGCTCCTG
Organism: Eubacteriales bacterium; assembly: GCA_029004515.1. Classification (GTDB taxonomy): domain Bacteria; phylum Bacillota; class Clostridia; order Monoglobales; family UMGS1388; genus UMGS1388. The sequence continues at coordinate 6,716 of JAQVYH010000101.1, forward strand.
CAATTGCTTTTCTAATTCTTCTTTGCCGTTATATGGTCCACTAATTTTAATAAGGTTATTATCTGCGTCCTTGCAGTAGGCTGTGAAGATAGTCCTGTTCAACTGTTCACAGAATTCTTCAAAACCTAAATGCCCGGCTGATTTCATAGCTTTGCTTGCATTCTGCAATTCTTCTTGTGTCCAGTCTCTACTCATAGCGGCACCTCCTTCATTACATATATTGCTCTGAAAAAGGATAATAGCAAGTCATTTTCCTTATTTCATTGCTCCAATTAGTGTTATAAGGAAGTTTTTACAATACGCTCGAGTACCGTTTTGGTAGGCAAGTTAGCTGTGAGATTTGCATCTTCGTATTGCAATTATCATTTTGCGTGAGTCCTTGCAGTAGGCTGTGAAGATGGTTTTCTCCAATTGTTCGCAGAACTCTTCATAACCTAAATGTATGGCAGCGTTCATGGCTTTGCTTGCAGACTGCATTTCTTACTGTGCCCGGTCTCTACTTATGCGGCCGTCTCCTTCACTATATTTATTGTTCCATAAGAAGGACATAGCAAGAAAATCATTATTCAAAAGATTAGTTAATATTGCTACTTGCTATAGCAAATGATATAATAAGATAAAGGAGGTATGCACCATGACCTTTGATGAAATTCTAAAAAGCATCCGTAAGGAACTTAATATAACGCAGGAACAACTTGCACGTGACTTGAACGTCAGCTTTTCTACACTAAATCGTTGGGAGAACGGCCGCAATACACCAAGTAGACTTGCAAGAATGAGGATTTTTGAATACTGCACTAAGAAGAGCATTGCTAAAGAGATTATCTCTGAACTGGAATGCGCTGGAAATTCTATGAAGGATAGGAGCAATGAAATATGATAATATCAACCAATAACTTAAAAGAAGTACTTTTACATATTGGTTTCGAGCAACTTAAAGGCAAGGATAAAGATATTTGGCTTAAGTCATATCCGACATGTGAATTAAGGGTTGACTTTAAAAATAACATACTAATTTACCCTGAAGATAAGGGGTTTGTTGTAAATGAGCGGCAGACTTGTAATTTTAGTGCTCCTGAAAACTTTGTTGTATTCGAGTGTGTAGACCGTTTATTTTCTAAAGGATATAAGCCGGAGCATATTGAGTTAGAGCCAAAGTGGAAACTTGGCCATGGTGCAAGTGGTGGTAGAGCTGATGTTCTTGTTAAAGATAACACCGGTAATTCATTACTTATCATTGAGTGTAAGACTTGGGGCGGAGAATTTGAAGCCGAATGGAAGAATATGAACCTCAACGGTGGGCAGTTATTTAGCTATGCCCAGCAGATAAAAAGCACTCAATTCTTATGCTTATATACTTCCGGCTTCGTTGATGGAGTGACAGTATATGAAAATCACATTGTTACTCTCAATGATAATAAGGAGTATTTGAAAACTCTTAAGGAACCATTAGCATTTGCAGATGCTACTGATGTTCTGACGCTTTATAAAGCCTGGTATATAACATACAATCATGAATATGAAACCACTGGAATATTCGAAGATACCCATCCGGCTTATGAAATTGGCAAGGCAAAACGTACAGCTTCTGATTTACAAGACTTCAATCATGATGACATTCAGAAAAAGTATCATGAATTTGCCACTATTTTGAGTCAGCACAACGTATCTGGACGCGAAAACGCTTTTGATAAACTCGTCAATTTATTTATCGCAAAAA
>JAQVYH010000102.1 GCA_029004515.1 Eubacteriales bacterium
TCCAGCAGCTATATGACCCAAAACAGAAGTTTCATCATCATTTTCAACAAGTTCAGGAGCGTATCTAAAATCGTAGTATGGACGTGACAATCTCAATTTCTTTGCAAACTGAGCTTGATTAGCTCCGGGGTGATAAAGAACATCTTTCCAGTTGAACGGAAAATAATCAGATGGCTTATCGTTAAAGCACCATATATTATGATTCCCGTATGTATTACCGCAAGCACCTTCCATTAGATTCATATATGTATTTTGCCTAACATCAGCATCTGACCAGTAATGTTTAGTCTTAACATCAAAATATGCAGGATGGTCTTCATATCTGGGTTCGCTATCCATAAAAGGCTTCAACTCACCATCGCCCGTGCGACGAAGCATTTTATAACTGTTAAACCAGCCATCACTATGACCAGATTGGCATGTATGAAAGTCTATATAGTTTTTATGCTTAACATAATCTATAGATGAGCAACGGCCAACAGGGTGAAATGTCATAAGATGAGTATTTGTTCCCTCTCCCTCTTTTATCCCTCTAGCCATTTCATCGATGATTGATTGATGTATTGGGCTTTCAAGTGGTCTGTCTCCGCCAAGCATCCAAATAATATTATCTCTATTACCAAACCGTTTTCCTAGCAACTTGCCATATTCATAGGCATTTTCCGGTGTGAATACTTCAGGGCCTTTGCCCCATCTTTGATTAAACTTATCTCCCCATGTTGGGAGTATAACCATATAAAGATTATGACTTTTCGCAAGGTCAATAACATAATCAATGTGGTCCCAATAGCTATAATCACCATCTTCATCAAAAAGGGTTGGGTCATAGTTATCTGATGAGTTTTTCCTAAAGACATATTGCCCATAAGCGTTCGGTGTGGTTATCCCCTCATGTTCCGAGAGAATAACCGCCTGTATTGCATTAAATCCTTGCTTTTCCCTTGCAGTAAAATACTCTTCTGCGTCTTCTTTATTAAGCCTATGGAATAAATCCCATGCAGTATCCGCCAGATAGAAAAACGGAGAACCATCTTCATAGCACAAGTATCTACTGCTTTCATGTAAGGCAAGCTTTTTCATTTAATACACCTCTCTATTTTACAGGTCTAAATGAGAATTTGAAGTTAATTTCCTTGTCATTAAGCTGATATTTATCTGAAATATCCGGACCACAGCTCGCTGAACCGATACCGCCAACCTTATAATCGATTCTAAGCAGTGTTTCATCCATTTCAACAAGTTCGTTAGTGTGCTGAGCTTTATCCAAATCATAAGTATCAAAGTGAGAGGCATTAAATTCAAATCTATCTCCTGCAAATTCAAGACCTACTCCTGTTTCGTTAGTGATTCGTAAAAGCTTAGTATTTGTATGATTGCCGTGTTCCTGTGGTCTTATATATGGTACATACTGCTCAGTAACAGTTGACTTATACAATCCCATCTTTGCATGATGACAGGTGTCAATATAATTTTCAACTTCACCCATACCAAAATACTCAATGAATTCATTTCCTTCTGCAAGAAGAAGCTCATATCCAAGTCTAGGAAGATGAATGTAGTTTTCTGGGACGCTTCCATTAAGTGCAACTTCAACCTTACCACAAGGATAAACAGAATATGAAGCTTCATATCTAAGGTAAGGTCTCTTTGAAATACCTGATTCACTACCTTTTACTGTAATTACAGCTACATTATTGTTAACCTGTAATTCTGATGAATAAACCTTTGACATAGGTATATTAAGGTTAATTGCATCTCGATTGTTATTTTCTAGTCTCGCCCATTTATACTTGATTCTTGCGTCATTATCAGTAGGGGCTCTCCATGATGAAAGTTTAATTCTGTCTTCAAGCATTTCGGTTCCATTTATTGCTAAACTTACAAAGTTACCATAAAACTTATCAAAGACATAACTAAAACCTACACCATCAATATAAATAAGCTCATTTTCCTCTGTTATGCTTAATTTATCATCGGTTACTACGGATTCAACTACTGCCTTTTCAACAGGTAATTCAAGCTGAACCTGTGCCACCTGATATCCAGCATCCTCCCATAATGTTGCATTGTTAGTTGTAAGATAAGTATTGAGATAACAACCTAATTCGCAATTATCAGGAAGAATATAATCAAGCGTGATTGTTCTTGAAGAATGTGGCTTGATATTTAAAATCACGCTACCTGATTTAATTGTCTTGCCATCCTTTTGAACATTCCAATTAAATGTGTAATCAGAAAGATTTGTAAAGTCGTAGTTGTTATATACTTTAATCTTGCCATTTTTCAAATCAATAGCTTCTACATCCATGTACTGATATACAGCCTTTGCTTCAAGAGCACCAGGTGAAAATTCTCTGTCAGGGAATACCAAACCATCTGAGCAGAAGTTGCCATCATGGGTTTCCTCTTCAAAATCGCCACCATAAGCATAATATTCAAAGCCATCTTCATCTTCAACAAGAACTGCGTGGTCTGCCCATTCCCAGATGCATCCGCCAATAAGGGCAGGATATTTCTTAATTAGCTGCCAGTAATCCCATATATCAGCAGGTCCATTACCCATAGCATGGCTATATTCGCACATAAAAAATGGACGTGGATCTCTCTTTCTTGCAAATTTTTCTACATCTTGAAGGCTAGGATACATACGACTTATAACATCTAAAGTATCCTTGTCGCCAGTAAGCCATGCGTTTTCATAATGAACTAATCTTGAATCATCTCTCTTATGAGTCCATTCTATCATTGCATCATGATTAGAACCGAAGTTGGCCTCATTACCCATTGACCAGAAAATTACGCAAGGATGATTTTTATCTCTCTCAACCATTCTTTCTGCTCTTTCAACAAATTCATCTCTATATTCAGGCATATCTGTTGGCCAGGTTTTATCGTAAGCACTATAACTACCGATGGCTTCCGCACTGCAGAAACCATGAATTTCTAAATCTGCTTCCTCTACAACATAGAATCCATATTCATCGCAAAGATTCATAAATTCAGGAGTATTTGGATAATGTGAGGTTCTAATAGTATTAATATTAAGACGCTTCATCTGTTCAAGATCACGAATCATATCTTTTCTTGGAGTTGTATGCCCAAGAAGCGGATGAGTATCATGACGATTAACCCCTTTAAGCTTAACTGCAACACCATTAATAAGAAGCGCTCTGTTTTTTGCTACTGCAATTGTTCTAAATCCAAACTTAAATGGAATAACTTCACCATCTGTTACAAAAATCATTGTATACAAATTAGGAGTTTCAGCAGTCCACAACTTAGGATTATCAAGCTTGAACTCAGCTTTTCCTGACTTTGCTTTTGTTTCAGTAACCAATTCAAATCCATCAAAAATCTTGATTGTAGCTGATGTTAATCCATCAAACTCAACAGTAGCAGTATCTAAAGTTGTCTTGATAAATACATCTTTAATGTGCTTTTTGGCACGAGAAACCAAATATACATCTCTGAATATACCGGAAACCCTAAAGAAATCCTGATCTTCAAGATAACTTCCATCACACCATTTGAGAACCTGAACAGTAAGCCTGTTAAGTCCGGACTTGTCCAAATATTTTTCAATATTAAATTCTGACTGCATATGTGCGCCTTGGCTATATCCAACCCTTTGACCATTAACATACACATAAAAAGCTGAATTTACTCCTTCAAACACAAGATATGTTTCTCTATCATCAAATGATTTTGATAAATCAAAATCGAGAACGTATACACCAACTGGATTTTCATCAGGTACATATGGAGGATCAACAGGATAAGGATAATCAATATTTGTATAATATGGCATTTCATATCCTTGCATCTGCCAACAAGATGGTACTGTAATATCGTCCCAGTCGCTTGTATCAACATCAGCATCAGTTATACAATCAGGAACATCAATGTATCTCTCAAAATAATTAAATGCCCATGTTCCATTTAAAAGTTGGTAATACTTTGAGTTGTCAAATTTGTTTGTTAATGCAGAAAATTCATCTTGAAAAGGAATATAATATGCTCTCTGTTTTTCTCTATTTTCTTGTAGGAACATAGGGTTTTCGAATTCTGTCTTTTTCACACTTATCATCCTTTCTTATGCGTTCAATCCAGCAAGATATCCTGTGCTGTAAGCAATCTGAAGATTAAATCCTCCTGTATATGCATCTACATCAAGCATCTCACCGGCAATATATAGATTATTTATTATTCTCGATTCCATTGTTGAGGGGTTAACCTCATCTGTGTTAATTCCTCCTGCTGTGATTATCGCCTCACCAATGGGGCGAGTGCCCTTAATTGTCAGTGGCAAATTCTTTAGCAGAGAAACTAATTTTTGTCTTTCTTCCTTTGTTATCTGATTGACTTTCTTGTATTTGTCAATTCCTGAAAGCTCAACGATAACGGGTATTAAGCTTTTTGGTAAAAGCTTTGACAGAGCATTTTCGTAATTTTTATTAACATACTCAGCAAAATCCCTTTGAACTCTGTTATCTAAAGCATCATAGTCTAAAGCAGGCTTTAAATCAATAGTCATAGTGTATTTTTTGCTATTAAAATCTCTAAGATGGGAGCTCGCACTTAAAACAACTGGACCTGTTACTCCAAAATGAGCAAACAACATTTCACCAAAATCCTCATATACAGGTTTTTTATTACCATTACAATAAAAAGAAACTTTAATGTTTCTTAGTGCTAGTCCGGATATCTCACTAACCCATTCTTCGATAGTTTCCAAGGGAACTAACGAGGGCTTAATGTCGATAATAGAATGACCAACCAACTTTAGCAATTTGTATCCATTCCCATCGGAACCAGTAAGAGGATATGATGCGCCACCGCAAGCTGTAATAACGCTATCACAATAATAGGTATTGCCGCTATTGTCAATTACTCCTACTGCTTTATTATCTTTCACAAGTATTTTTTTTATAGTAGTATTCTTTAAAAATTTAACTCCTAATGTATGTGCATAATTTATCAGCGCATCAGCAACTGTTTTAGCACTGTCAGAAACGGGGAATATTCTGCCGCCTCTTTCTTCCTTGGTTTCAACACCAAGCTTGTTAAGGAGGGCTATGATATCATTGTTTGTAAAAGAATAAAAACTGCTATACAAAAAATAAGGGTTAGACACGACAGCAGAAATAAAAGCTTCCATATCACAACTATTTGTAATATTGCATCTTCCTTTGCCGGTGATTCTCATTTTGCGGCAAAGAATATTATTTCTATCTGCGAGTATAACCGTTTTACCATTTTGGGCTGCTGTAATTGCAGCTATTATTCCAGCTGGTCCGCCACCAATTATAAAAACATTACTCATTTTCATCTGTCTCTTTCTCATAAACATCATATTCAGTCCAGATGTTTTCAAGTTCGTCGAATGTATTTATTAAATCTTCTTTCTTCTTCAAGCTGACAGCAACCAAGAGGGAATTGATAACACTTAATGGTGCAACTAATGAATCAACAAAGGATGTCATATCACTAGACGAGGCTAATGTGTAGTCTGCATGGTCAGCCATTGGGGAATCCAAGCTATCGGTTATTGCAATTACCTTAGCTCCCTTACTCTTAGCAAATCTAATTGCATTTGTGGTTCTTAGTGAGTATCTAGGAAAGCTAATTCCAATAACAACGGATTTCTTATTGACTCTAATAAGTCTTTCAAACATTTCTGAAGCGCTGGTTGATTGAATAACATGGACATTAGGTCTGATAAGATTAAGATAAAATCCCATAAAACCAGCAAGCGACGCAGAACTTCTTGAGCCAAGTATGTAAATATCCTCAGCGTCATTAATAACATCTACAGATTCTTTAAACGCATTTCTGTCAATATGGTCAAGGGTATATTTAATTCTATCTATATCCTGATTTAACACTGAAGTTAGTATTTCATCATTACCTATTCTAGTCTCAGCCATTGAGATTCTTTGAACAGAAGTAAGCTTGGTTTTAATAACCTCTTGAAGTGCTCTCTTAAGCTGAGGGTATCCTTCAAAGCCCAATTCTGAAGCAAAGCGAACAACCGTGGACTCGCTGACGCCCACGGTTTTGCCTAAAGAGGCCGCAGTAAGGTAAGAAGCCTGTTCATAGTGATTAAGTACATAATCAGCTATCAGCTTCTGTCCCTTACTATAGCCATTATATTCATTTTTGATTTTTGTTATTATATTCATTAACAACAAAACCTTTTCATGATATTTGAATTGGAAAGATTATGAAAGCAGTGTTACACTACCCTCAACCTGATGCTTCGCATCTTCTCTTTGCTGGAAGAACTTTTCAGCAACCTGTCCAAAGAGCGCATATGAAAGAACATCTTCATCCTGCTCTATCCACTGTGCACATTCCTTGCGGAGTGTGTCAAGCTCTGGCTTAAGAGTATCAGCAAATCTGCTTGTAATCTGTGGTTCATCACCGATAATCTTCTTTTTAATCTCCTCTGAAATAGCGACAGGAGTTCTACCGTATTCACCTTTAACGATACCCTTTGTTTCCTTAGAAATCATCTTGTATCTTTCACCAGCAAGAACGTTGAGAACAGCCTGTGAACCAACAATCTGGCTAGATGGTGTTACAAGTGGTGGATAGCCAAGGTCTTTTCTAACCTCTGGCACTTCTCTGAGAACTTCATCGAGCTTGTCTTCCTTGCCCTGCTGCTTAAGCTGTGAAACAAGGTTTGAAAGCATACCGCCTGGTACCTGATAAAGAAGTGTATTAATATCTACACCCATAACCGTTGGATCAAGAAGACCAGATTCAAGATAACTCTGACGAAGTGGTCTGAAATGCTCTGAACATTCATTAAGCAGATTAAGGTCAAGACCAGTATCTCTTTCTGTTCCTTGGAGTGTTGCAACCATAGGTTCTGTTGGTGGCTGTGAAGTACCAAGAGCAAATGGTGAAAGAGCACAGTCGATAACATCAATACCTGCTTCAACAGCTTTAAGATATGTCATTGATGCAACACCACTTGTGTAGTGAGTATGAAGCTGAAGAGGAATATTAACATTCTTCTTCATTTCTGTAACAAGGTCATATGCTGTATGTGGAAGGAGCAAGCCCGCCATATCTTTAATACAGATTGAATCTGCACCCATGCCTTCAAGCTGCTTTGCAAGATTTACAAAGAATGGGATGTCATGTACTGGGCTGATTGTATAACATACAGCAGCCTGAACGTGACCCTTTTCCTTCTTAGTTGCATTAATAGCTGTCTCAAGGTTTCTTGGGTCGTTAAGAGCATCGAAAATTCTAATAATATCAATACCATTAGCAATAGATTTCTGCACGAAGTATTCAACTACATCGTCAGCATAGTTTCTGTAACCAAGGATATTCTGGCCTCTGAAAAGCATCTGGAGTTTTGTGTTCTTTGCCTTATCTCTGAACTTTCTAAGTCTCTCCCATGGATCTTCATTAAGGAATCTAAGGCAAGCATCGAAAGTTGCACCACCCCATGCTTCAAGTGAATGATAACCTACTTTATCGAGCTGTTCTACGATTGGGAGCATTTCATCGGTAGTCATTCTTGTAGCAATAAGTGACTGATGGGCATCTCTTAATATTGTTTCTGTAATTTTTACAGGATTTTTTACATTATTAGCCATAATTATAACCTCCTTCTTTCACAAATAATGTGATGAGTACGATTTAGAACAATGGAGCCATTGTGAGGAATACACCGGCTGCAACAGCAGAACCGATAACCCCCGCTACATTTGGACCCATAGCATGCATAAGCAGGAAGTTAGAAGGATTTTCCTTCTGACCAACTACCTGTGAAACTCTAGCTGCCATTGGAACGGCAGATACACCAGCAGAACCGATAAGAGGATTAATCTTACCGCCTGAAAGCTTACACATAATATTTCCTAAAATTACACCACCTGCAGTACTGATGCAGAAAGCAACAAGACCGAGAGCAATAATATAAATAGTCTGTGAAGTAAGGAATGTATCAGCTGAAGCTGTAGCCCCTACAGTAAGACCGAGGAAAATTGTTACAATGTTCATAAGTTCATTCTGAAGTGTGTTTGAAATTCTGTCAACAACGCCGGATTCTTTAGCAAGATTACCAAGCATAAGAGCACCAATAAGTGGAAGCGCTGAAGGAAGCATAAAACATACAACAATTGTTACAACAATTGGGAAAATGACTCTTTCAGTTTTAGAAACCTCTCTAAGCTGTCCCATAACAATCTGTCTATCCTTCTTTGTTGTAAGTAGCTTCATAATTGGCGGCTGAATAATTGGAATCAGCGCCATATATGAATAAGCCGCAATAGCGATAGCAGGGAGAAGTCTCGGAGCTAATTCCTTTGTAACGAGGATAGCTGTAGGACCGTCTGCACCGCCAATGATACCGATAGACATAGCCTCTGGAATTGTAAATCCAAGGAAAAGAGCACCAAA
>JAQVYH010000103.1 GCA_029004515.1 Eubacteriales bacterium
ATTATGCAGACAACGGACAATGGGATGTAGATAAAGAACAAAGTTGTATTATTGGTGTTTATCGTCTGACGATGAAGTCAAGTTCGGATAACTTTCGTCAGTCAGCCATTCAAGGCATTATGAAACGTGTTAAAGCAAAGGGTGCTGAGGTGATTATCTATGAGCCAACATTGGAAGACGGAACCACTTTCTTTGGCAGTAAGGTCGTTAATAATCTTGATGAGTTCAAGGAACAGAGCAAGGCAATCATTGCAAACCGCTTTGATGACTGCTTGAAGGATGTAGAGGATAAAGTATATACACGAGATATATTTAGAAGAGACTAAGAGATGGCAGAATATAATGTAACATTAGAAGGCAAGACGGTTCTTGTAACAGGTGCTGCCGGTTTTATCGGAAGCAACCTCGTTAAACGTCTTTTTCATGATGTAAAGAACATTAAAGTGATAGGTATTGATTCTATTACCGATTACTATGATGTCAACATCAAGTATGAACGACTGAAAGAGATAGAGGCTTTGAACCGTGATTGGACTTTTGTTCATGCTTCAATCTCAGACAAAGATGCAGTAGAGAAAATTTTTACAGAAAATAATATCGCAGTTGTTGTAAACCTTGCAGCCCAAGCTGGCGTCCGTTATAGCATCACCAATCCCGATGCTTACATTCAGAGTAACTTAATAGGTTTCTATAACATCCTTGAAGCGTGCCGTCACCACGAAGTAGAGCATCTTGTTTACGCTTCTTCATCATCCGTTTATGGTAGCAACAAGAAAGTACCATACTCCACAGACGACAAGGTAGATAATCCCGTATCTCTTTATGCAGCTACCAAGAAGAGCAACGAGTTGATGGCTCATGCCTACAGCAAACTCTACAACATTCCTTCTACAGGTTTGCGCTTCTTTACGGTTTATGGTCCTGCTGGCCGTCCAGATATGGCATACTTCGGTTTCACCAATAAGCTTGTTAAAGGCGAGACTATCAAGATTTTTAACTATGGCAACTGCAAGCGCGATTTCACCTTTGTTGATGACATTGTAGAAGGTGTAGTCCGCATCATGCAGCACGCTCCTGAAAAACAAAATGGTGAGGACGGTCTTCCAATTCCTCCATACAAGGTATACAACATCGGAAACAACTCTCCCGAAAACCTCCTTGATTTCGTAACTATCCTCCAAGAAGAGCTTGTACGTGCAGGTGTTCTTCCTAAGGATTATGACTTTGAAGCTCACAAAGAACTTGTACCTATGCAGCCAGGTGATGTGCCAGTTACTTATGCTGATACAACCCCATTGGAGCAAGACTTTGGTTTCAAGCCAAATACAAGTCTAAGAGAAGGATTGAGATGTTTTGCAGAGTGGTACGCAAAGTATTATAAAATAGATAATAAATAACATATTAAGAATAAAACTATGAGCATTTTTGCGGGTAAAACCCTTATGATTACTGGAGGAACAGGTTCCTTCGGTAATGCAGTATTAAATCGTTTCCTTCGTACAGACATCGGTGAAATTCGTATTTTTTCACGCGATGAGAAGAAGCAGGATGACATGCGCCATGAATATCAGGCAAAGTATCCTGATGTGGCACACAAGATTAAGTTCTTTATTGGAGATGTACGTAACTTGCAGTCATGCAAGAATGCTATGCCAGGCGTTGATTACATCTTCCATGCAGCAGCATTGAAGCAGGTGCCTTCATGTGAGTTTTTCCCTATGGAGGCTGTCAAGACAAACGTTATTGGTACAGACAATGTGCTTACTGCTGCGATTGAGGCTGGTGTAGGTGCTGTTATTTGCCTCTCTACAGACAAGGCAGCTTATCCAATCAATGCTATGGGTATCACCAAGGCTATTGAGGAGAAGATTGCTGTGGCAAAGAGTCGCTATTCAGGTAAGACTAAAATTTGTTGCACACGTTACGGTAACGTGATGTGCTCACGTGGCTCTGTAATTCCTTTGTGGATTGACCAGATTCGCAATGGCAACCCTATTACATTAACCGAACCTGAGATGACACGTTTCATCATGTCATTGGAAGAAGCCGTAGACCTCGTTCTCTTTGCCTTTGAACATGGTCAGAACGGTGATATCCTCGTTCAGAAGGCTCCTGCTTGTACTATCCAGACTCAGGCAGAGGCTGTTTGCGAACTCTTCGGTGGCAAGAAGGAGGAGATTAAGGTTATTGGTATCCGTCATGGAGAGAAGATGTACGAGACATTGCTTACTAAGGAGGAGTGTGCCAAGGCTGAGGATATGGGCAACTTCTATCGAGTTCCCGCAGACAACCGTGATTTGAACTACGACAAGTATTTCATAGAGGGGAATACTAAGCGTGCCACGATTGAAGAATTTAATTCTAACAACACTCGCCGCTTGGACTTGGAAGAGACTAAAGCCAAGATAGCGGCACTTGATTATATCAAGAAGGAAATGAGTGGTGAAGGTAATTTCGTTCAGTAATCCGAGAACAATGAAGATACTTGTATTAGGTGCAAGCGGTATGGCAGGTCACATCATAACCTTGTATTTTAAGGAACAAGGTTACGATGTGACAGGCTTTACACGGAAACCGATTGCTTATTGCAAAAACATTCTTGGTGATGCCATGAATCCTGAGGATGTGAAGAAAGCAATATTTAGTGAAAATTTTGATGTAGTAATTAATGCCATTGGTGTATTGAACCAAAACGCAGAAGACCACAAGGCTATGGCGGTAATGCTCAATGGATATTTGCCTCACTTTATTGCTGATACGCTAAGAGATAGTAAGACCAAACTCATCCACATGAGTACTGACTGCGTGTTTGCAGGTAACACTGGTCCTTATTATGAAGATTCTTTTCCTGATGGCAGAATATTCTATGACCGTTCAAAGGCGATAGGTGAAATAAATGATGAAAAGAACCTTACATTCCGTAATTCAATCGTTGGGCCAGATTGTAATGAAAAAGGAATTGGACTTTTCAACTGGTTTATGAAGCAGAACGGTCCAATTAATGGCTTCACTGGAGCTATATGGACAGGCGTAACCACTTTGACGCTTGCTAAGGCAATGGAGCAAGCAATAAAGGAAAATCTCACAGGACTTTACAATCTTGTAAATAATGAAAGCATAAATAAATTCGAACTTTGCGGATTGTTCAACAAATATTTCCGCAATGGTAAGATTGTAATTAATCCAAGCGACAGACTCCAACTTGACAAGTCGCTCCGTCACCGTCGTACTGATTTCTCGTTTGTCGTTCCTTCTTATGAACAGCAAATAAAAGAAATGGCAGATTGGGTAAATGCTCATAAAGATTTCTATCCTCATTATTTCAAATAATCATATAAGATAATGAAAAAGCTAAAACTGATGACAATAGTGGGCACACGCCCCGAAATCATAAAGATGTCTGCTATCATAAAGAAGTCGGACAAATATTTTGACCATGTGCTTGTACACACTGGTCAGAACTATGACTATAACCTTAATGAGGTGTTCTTCAAAGATCTTGGTCTGCGTGAACCTGATTATTATTTGGGTGTAGTCGGCAATAATATCGGTGAGACAATGGGTAATGTCATTTCTAAGGCATACAACCTTATGGCAGATGTTAAACCAGATGCAGTAATAGTCCTTGGCGATACTAACTCTTGTCTTTCCATTATTGCTGCCAAGCGTCTTAAGATTCCAATTTTCCACATGGAAGCAGGCAACCGTTGCAAAGATGAGAATCTTCCAGAAGAGGTTATTCGCCGAATTGTAGATGTTACTTCTGATGTCAATCTCTGTTATTCAGAGCATGCCCGTCGCTATATTCTTGCCTCTGGTGTCAAACCTGAATATACTTATGTTGTAGGTTCGCCTATGGCAGAAGTGTTGAAGTCGTGTCAAAAAGAAATAGATGCATCTGATGTTTTGGAACGTTTGCATTTACAGCCAAAGAAGTATATTCTTCTTTCTGCACATCGTGAAGAGAATATTGACATTGAAGAAAACTTTTTCTCATTGATGAATGCGGTAAATGCAATGGCAGAAACATACGATATGCCTATACTCTATAGTTGTCATCCTCGTAGTCAGAAAATGATAGCTAAACGTGGATTTAAGTTCGATTCACGTGTTCTTCAAAGCCAACCTCTCGGTTTTTTTGACTACAACCATTTGCAGCAAAATGCTTTCTGTGTAGTTTCTGATTCGGGTACTGTACCCGAAGAAGGTGCATATTTTAAATTCCCTGCTGTAAGTGTACGTACCTCTACCGAACGTCCAGAGGCGATGGACAAAGGGGTTTTTACCATTGGCTCAATAACTTCTGAGGCAGTATGTCAAGCTGTGAACATGGCTGTCGAGATGCATAACAATGGTGATGATCCTTGTGAGGTACCTGCGTATGTGGATGATAATGTGTCAACAAAGGTCGTGAAATTGATACAAAGCTATACAGGTATAATTAACAAGATGGTTTGGCGTAAATAACAAATGATAGAGGATTTTAATGTCGACAAGTAAAAGAATTGCAAAAAACACCATGTTCATGTATATGAGGATGTTCCTGGTTATGGCAGTCTCATTATACACAGTTCGTATTATTCTTCGAACTCTTGGTGTTGAGGATTATGGTGTCTATAGTGCAGTTGGAGGTATTATTTCATCTCTAACTTTTATAACAAATGTATTGGCTATAGCCTCTCAACGTTTTTTTTCTGTAGAAATAGGAAAAGGCGAAAAAGGAAAATTAAAAGAGACATTTTGTTCTATGGTTACTATCTATACCATAGTCGGACTTCTGATAATTTTATTTTCCGAAACTGTAGGACTATGGTTTTTGAATAATAAGATGACAATACCTTTAGGACGAGAAACAGCTGCGTTTTGGATCTTTCAATGCACAATATTTTCATTTTTCATATCCGTTATCACGGCTCCGCATCAAGCAATGATTATCGCCCGTGAGAAAATGAATATATATGCATATGTAGGTGTATTGGACGTATTATTGAAACTTCTGCTTGTATATTTGCTATGCACTATAGACTTTGACAAACTCATTGTATATAGTCTATTGATATTAGCTGTAACCATTGTGTGTAACTCAATATACGTTCTTTATAGTTTGATAAACTATAAAGACTCTCGTTATCATTTTGTTTTTCAGCCCAGTATCTATAAAGATGTATTTGGATTCTCGTCGTGGACATTATTTGGCAGTATAACATATATGTGTAATACGCAGGGAATAAATCTCGTACTAAATATATTTTTCGGTCCAGCAGTCAACGCAGCATATGCAATAGGAAATCAGATAAAAACAGCAATAAATTCTTTTTCCAGCAATTTTTATGTTGCGGTACGTCCTGTCATGATGAAATCATATGCGGCAGAAGATTTTAATTATGTTGAGAAACTGTTTTACTTTAGTTCTAAGACAATTTTTATATTGCTCTTTGTGATTATATTCCCTGTTGCAACACATATTAAAGTCATCTTATCACTATGGTTAGGTACCGTCGGTGAATATATGGTTGAGTTTGTTATATTGATGTTAGCTTATGCGATAGTGTTAAGTATGAGTGACCCGATAACAACTATAATGCAGGCAGCGAATAAGATTAAACACTATTATTTGTATGTTGATGGTTTCACACTACTCACACTCCCTCTATCATATATAGCTTTTAGGTTTGGAGCCAATCCTGATTTTGCATTCTACATATCAATAGTGATATTCGTATTTGCTCATATCATTAGACTGTACCTGCTTAACAAAGTGATACCAAGCATCACCATATTTGATTATACAAAACGTGTTATTTCCCCAATTATATTGGCTATGCTTTTTGTAATGGGCTTATCATATGGAATAAAGCGTATGATGCCCGAGACGCTTTGGAGTGAAGGAATAACATTTTGCACAGATTTTGTGTTTGCAGGCGTTGCTTCGTGGCTTATTATTGTGGATGCTTCAGAACGTGAGTCGCTAAAAAACTTAATCATGAATAAATTCAGAAAAAAGAAATGAAATATATCTTATCAATAATTATACCGACAAAAAATAGGCAGAAATATTGTCTTGCTGCAATTAGGCAAATTCTATCTTTGAACTTATCTGAAATAGAAATCTGTATTCAGGATAATAGCGATACGGACATACTCCGTAATGAAATATCAAGTATTGCTTCAGAAAATATAGTTTATAACTATCACGAAGGAGTTCTTTCATTTGTAGATAATTTCAGTGAAGCTGTTAGTCTTTCGCATGGAGAATATCTGTGCATGATAGGAGATGATGATGGCATACTGCCATCTATTATGGATATGGTAAGATTTATGAAGGGTAAAGGCATCGATTCTTTAATACCATCATTGGGAGCCGTGTATTATTGGCCATCGGATAATCCTATTGTTGCTAATGGAGAGAAGGGAGTTCTTACTCTTTCATATTTACGTTCAAAAGCAAGATACACTAATTCCAAAAAAGCATTGCTTAAGTTGTTGAAAGGGGCTGTTCAAAATTACACCTCACTTGACATGCCTCGGTTATATCATGGTATCGTTAAACAGACATGTTTGGAAGACATAAAGGAGCAGACAGGTAAATACTTTGACGGTTTAACTCCTGATATATATATGGCTGTGGCATTGAGTTTTGTTTGCAAGAAGACACTTCGTATAGACACACCAATTACAATATCGGGTATATGTCCTACATCGGGTTCAAATGATTCTGCAACAGGAAAACATACGGGAAAACTTGAAGATGCTCCACATTTTAGAGGACACACAGATTATCATTGGGATGAACATATTCCAGCATTCTATAGTGTTGATACTATTTGGGCAGAAACTCTGATGCAAGCATTGACAATGTTTAAACGTGATGATTTGAAATCAAAATTTAATATGCCGTTGTTTGAGATTATTTGCTTGAAAAAATATCCAGAATATAAAAATATTATAAAAAAACATGCAAAGAAAGAGCTTGTTTCAATAATTTCAATGAAAAAGCAAAACTTATTGTTGCGACTTCAAATATTGAAAAAGAAGGTTTTAAACAAACTGAATCCTAAGTTTAAAACAACTTATCAGAATGTGCAAGACATTCAAATAGCATGTGAAATATCCAGCAATTCTAATATATATTTAATGCATGATAAATTATGTATATAGTAATAACTGTTAGTTTAATTGCTATACTCTTAACTTATTGGGATGTACAAAAAGTCATTTCCAATGGTATGATGTATGCCTTTTGTTTATTGGCCATACTTTATGGATTACATTATGATTATGGAACTGATTATATGCAATATCTATATGAATATGAAAATGTGGTTAATAGCAATTATAATATTACTTCCGTCTTGGATTCCGACAATTGGAGAAATGGAGAATTTGGATGGGGACTTTTACAATATTTTTTTGCTTTTGCAGGAAAAAATGGTTTTTTTATATTAATTGCCCTATTAGGCATATTTGAGAATGCAGTAATATATCATTTCATAACGAAACATTTGGATAAAAAATACTGGATATTTGCGGTTTTTGTATATGTATTTTCTGCTTCTTTCTATTTAATGGGATTCTCTATGATCAGGCAGTGGTTTGCAATGTGTTTATTCATGTTTGCATATAATTTCTCAGAGCAAAAAAAATGGTTACCTGCCTTGCTTATTATTTATGTAGCTTCCACTATTCATCATACAGCTTCAATTTTAATACCATTTGCATTTTGGGGGTATCTTCCAACAAAATATACAAAAGTATATACTGTTGCTCTTTTATGCTCTTTTGTTCTGTTGATATGCGTCGGGGAAGTCGTTAATTCCGCTTTAAGTATATTGATGGCAAACTCAGATACAATAGAAGATTACATTGATAATTATTCGAATATAGGAGAAGGAAAATCTTTCGGTTTAGGTTTTGTTCTAAATACGATACCTTTTATCGTGACCTTGTTATGTATTTACAAAAGAGGTGATAACGTGAACTCCCGCCTTCTTCTTTTAGCTTGTATAGGAACTATGGTTGTTGCATTTTCTCAATCTTTGGCTATGGTAAATAGAATGTCGTTATATTTTACGTTGCTAAATATTGTTTCAATACCAATAGCGTATAATGCAATATTAAATAAGGTTATAAGAAATACACTAATTGTAATTTTTATTTTTATGCAACTTGTTGGTTATGCCGGATTTCTTAACGACGATACATATAATGGAAAATTCGATATTTTTAAAACAATCTTTACACAGTTATGAATATAAAAA
>JAQVYH010000104.1 GCA_029004515.1 Eubacteriales bacterium
TATTCATTGTTTTATTCGCCAAGATCAAATTATACTATTCTTCAAGGTCTTCATCAGATATGTAGCCTCCCCACAACATTTCTTTACGAACTCTATCTTTTTTAGAAAAAATAGCAGTTACCCGCAGGTAACTGCTAAAAATTTAAGCTGTTGTGTTATATTACTTATCAATATCATATTTCGCAAATTTGATTTTAATAGTTGTTCCTTTTCCCTCAATACTTTCAAGTTTGATATCGGCATTATGATATAGTGCAGCATGCTTTACTATTGCAAGTCCTAGCCCTGTGCCGCCGACAATTTTTGAATGGCTTTTATCAACTCTGTAAAATCTCTCAAACACCCTATTCTGTTCGGAAAGCGGAATACCAATTCCTGTATCTCTTACAGTTAAATTTACGTCATTTTCTGATTGACTTATTATCACATCAACAATTCCATTTTCTTTGTTATATTTGATGGCATTATCACAAAGATTATAAATCAACTCATAAAGGATTTTTCTTGTGCCGTTCACAAACGCCTGGTCGCCGATGACATTCATGACGATGCCTTGTTTTTCACCAAAGGGTTTTAATCTTTCGGTTACCTCACAGGCAAGCTCATATAAATCAACCTTTTCTTTTTCAAACTGCATGGGGTTTTCATCAAGCTCAGATATTTTCATTATATCACTTACAAGCATAATAAGCCTTTGTGCTTCATCATAAATTGATGTTGAAAAATCAATTACCGTTTCATCCGGAGTTTTGCCGGATTTCATTATTTCGGCAAATCCCAAAATTGAGGTGAGAGGTGTTTTTAACTCATGAGATACATTTGAAGTAAACTCACGCCTCAGTTGCTCACGTTTTACATTTTCCGTGATGTCAATAATTACAATAACTGCGCCGATGATTTTATCATTCTCATAAACAGGAGTAGCTATTAGGTTGTAAGTATATTCATCAAGCGACATCTCATTTTCCGCTCTTTCTCCGCCAAGCGCCTTTTCTATTGTATTTCTAAAACCCCTGGTACGATTAAACGTAAGCACACTACCGGATTTGACATTATCAAGTTCAAGCAAACGGATAGCTGACTGATTATAAGAAAGGACATTTGCATGATTATCAATTACCAAAAGCCCTTCGCTCATATTTTCAGTTATAAGCTTAAACTCCTCTTGTCTTTGATTTGCTTCATGTAATTGTCTGTCAATTGTTTTTTTCTGAATGGAAATTTTCTTTAACAAGGGCGTTAATTCCTCATATGCCTCATTTTTAGCAGGGTCATCTAAATCAAGCGCATTTATAGGCTTTACAATAGATTTCGATATTTTCTGAGCAAGGAATACGGAAGCGATAAGTACGCTTATTACAATAAACATTATCGGTGGCAAAAGCCCGAGCAATATAACTATAACAGAATTTTGAGTTGCAGAAACACGCAAGATTTTACCGTCATCAAGCTTTTGTGCATAATACAAATTTTTTTGCATCAGCGTATTGGAATACCTTACACTTTTGCCATTTCCATTTGTCATTGCATCCCTAATTTCCTTACGGTTGGTATGGTTGTCAAGTGTTGATGGATTGGCTGATGTATCCGCCAAAACTGTTCCGTCCGGAGAAATCAAAGTAATTCTCTTGTTCTTATTTTTGAGATTATCAATATATGAAGCGCCTTCATGTTCCAGAGCATAGGAAATATATGTTGATTCACTTGCAAGCTCACTAAATACTTGTGCTTCAAAATAATCAAAAAGCACACCGAACACCAAAATAATACTTATAAGCAAAGCAAAAAGCGAGGTAAAAAAATTTAGGCGGAATATTTTTTTATTCATTAATGTTACCTCCAAGCCTATAACCCATATTTTTCACTGTTTGTATCAGCCTTCCGGCAGATTTCAATTTTACACGAAGTTTTCTTATATGCACATCAAGTGTTCTTGATTCCCCATAAAACTCGCCCCAAACGCGAGTGAGCATTGTTTCTCTTGAAACAACATTTCCGCCCGCTTCCAGAAGCACCATTAAAATTGAGTATTCCTTAAAAGAAAGCTCAATATTTTCTCCTGAAACCTCAATGATATGCTTTCGAGGATTTACATAAATTTCACCTATGCGGTATTCTTTCATTTCATTTGTTTTATTATAACGTCGTATAACTGCACGGACACGAGAAATAAGCTCGGTCATACCGAAAGGCTTTGCGATGTAGTCATCAGCACCCATATCAAGACCTGTTATCTTATCGAACTCGCTTCCCTTAGCAGTAATCATAATCACAGGAATATTTCTATATCTGTTATCGGCTTGCAACTTTTCCAAGACAGATAAACCATCCTCTTCAGGAAGCATTATATCAAGCAGGATAAGCTTGGGAGTTTGTTTTTTTATTTCCGACCAAAATTCACTTGGTAAGGGAAACCCTTTAATCTCATAGCCCTCTTTTGCAAGAGCATAACACACAAGTTTACGAATATTGGCATCATCCTCAACAAAATAAATCATCGCATTCACCCCCGAAAATATAGTTTTACCCTTTTATTTTATCATATAAATTGCCCGATATCAATAAAATAGATTTATTCATCATTATACACAGCTTAAATCTTATCTTTTGCATGATTTCCTGTAATTGAGTATATAACCCACTCGGCAACATTCTCTGCATGATCGCCAATACGCTCAAAATATTTTGCAATCATTAGAAGATCAATTAATGCTTCTGCATTTACGGCTTTTTGTTGCACGGAATTTATAAGTTCACCTTTTACCTTATCAAACAAACTGTCCACAATATCATCATGTTCAATTACAGTTCGTGCGAGAGTAGTATCTTTTTTTACAAAAGACTCTATACTATCAGTTACCATTTTTATTGTCGCTCTCGCCATATCAGCGATGTGCGTTTCACTCTGCATGCCGCTGCCCACAGCATACTCGGCAATTTCGGCGATATCGGATGCTTGGTCACCTATACGCTCCATATCAGAAATCATTTTAAGAGCAGAAGATATCATCCTCAAATCACTTGCGACAGGCTGTTGCTGCATTAAAAGTTTCATGCAGAGGGTTTCTATATCTCTTTCTTTTTTGTCTATCTGCTTATCCGACTCATGAACATTTTCTTTCATTTTTAAATCATTATCAACGAGTAATTTTACTGCACTTGAAATTGCTTCCTCACAAAGAGCACCCATAGTTATCAGTTCATTATTTAATATGCTTAACTGTTCATCAAATCTATTTCTCATTATCCGAACCTCCCTGTAATATAATCCTCCGTACGCTTATCAGCCGGAGTAGAAAACATTTTTTCAGTTTCATCATATTCTATTATCTCGCCGAGCAAGAAAAATGCTGTTTTATCTGCTATTCTTGCTGCTTGCTGCATATTATGTGTTACCATTATGATTGTATATTTTTCTTTAAGTTCTGCTGCCAAATCTTCAATTTTTGATGTAGAAATAGGATCAAGTGCCGATGTTGGTTCATCCATAAGAAGGATTTCCGGTTCAACCGCCAAGGCTCTTGCGATGCAAAGTCTTTGCTGCTGACCACCACTCATACTTAAAGCGCTTTTTTTAAGACGGTCTTTACATTCGTCCCAAATAGCAGCTTGCCTAAGCGAACGCTCAACAATTTCATCAAGTTCAACCTTGGATTTTATACCTTGGATTCTTGGTCCATAGGAAATGTTGTCATAAATGCTCATCTGAAACGGGTTGGGTTTTTGAAAAACCATACCAACATTTTTTCTTAAAATATTAGCATCCATATCTTTGTATACATCAACGCCGTTTAAAGAAACTTCACCTTCAATTTTACAACCCTCAACTAAATCATTCATACGGTTAAGTGTTTTCAGAAAAGTTGATTTTCCGCAGCCAGAAGGCCCTATAAGTGCAGTTATCTGCTTTTCATGAAGCTCAATATTAATATTTTTCAATGCCTGATTGTCTGTGTACCACAAATTAAGATTTTTCACTGATATTATACTCATTGTTTCACTCCTTTCTTGTTTAATCGCTTTGCTGCAAACTTTGCACTCATATTTATTATAAAAGTCAATATAAGAAGTATTGCTGCAATGGCAAAGGCAATTTCAAACTCGCCACGCTCTTTTGCATACATATACAGCGCAACTGTAAGAGATGAGCCTGCATTTCCAATCCTAAAAGCATCTGCAATTCCAAGTATTTCATTTGCCATACCAGCTGTGAACAGAAGCGCTGCGCTTTCACCCACAATTCTTCCCACAGATAATATGCAGCCTGTTACAATGCCATCAATAGCTGCTGGAAGAACGACAGTGCGTATCATATACCACTTGCCTGCACCTAAAGCAAATGACCCCTCGCGGTAACCCATTGGAACTGTTTTCAAGCTTTCCTGTGTTGTTCTTATAACCGTTGGAAGTGTCATTATAACAAGGGTGAGTGATCCAGCCAAAAGCGAAGTTCCGAGCGAAAAGAATTGAACAAATATTAACATACCTACAAGACCGTAGATAATAGATGGAATTCCAGAAAGTGTTTCTGTTGCAAATTCAATTATCCCTACTATTTTTTTGTTTTGTGCATATTCATTTAGATAAATGGCTGCACCCACTCCAAGGGGAAGAACTATTAAAAGTGTTATTAAAATAATATATAGCGTGTTTAAAATGTTCGGGAGTATACCAATGGTTTCCCTAATAAGGCTCGGTTTACTAGTTAAAAATTCGGGCGTTACATGGGGCAGGCCCCTATATAATATATAGCCGATAATTCCAAGTAGCGTAAGGCAGATAATGCCAGAAGATAGATACATCAGTATATTTAAAACAGCACACTTTATTTTTCTTTCATTTGATATTTTCTCCTGCATAAACTCACACCTTATCCTTTTTCGCAATTAAATTTAAAACAATATTAATTATCATAATAAATATAAACAGTACCAATGCAATTGAGAAAAGTGCCTGTCGCTGTAATCCTGATGAATAGGACATCTCGCTTGCAACCGCAGTTGTTAAGAAACGCACACTTTTAAACAATCCTGGCATATTTGCGACATTGCCTGAAACCATCATAACTGCCATCGCTTCTCCAATACTTCTGCCAATGCCGAGCACAATAGATGCAAGTATTCCGCTTTTTGCAGCCGGAACAATTACTTTAAATACTGTTTCCGTCTTTGTAGCCCCAAGTGCTAACGACGCTTCTTCATATTCCCTCGGCACCGCTCTAATCGCCGTTTCAGATACCGAAATAACAGATGGTAATATCATTACAGTAAGCACAATGGTTGCTGAAAAAAGGTTTGCTCCGTCAGGAAGATTAAAAGCTTGGCGTACTGCCGGAACAATAATAATCATACCGATTAAGCCATATACAACCGATGGGATTCCTGAAAGCAAGTCTACTGCACTGCGAAGCGTTGTTGATATTTTATCATTTGCCATCTTTGCAATGAATATTGCACACATAAGTCCGAGCGGTACGCCTATTATAATTGCACCTATACATCCATATACTGATGTCAGTATAAAAGGCAATATTCCGTAAGATGGAGTAGCAGCGGTAGATGCCCATTTCGTCCCGAACATAAAATCTATTATGCCAATTTCTTTTATTGCAGGCATACCGCTTGCTATCAGAAAACCCGTAATGAGAATTACAAATAAAGCCGCAGAGAACCCGCAGAAGGTAAATACAGCATTCATAATTTTTTCAAAAACAGTTGTTGCTTTTTTTAATTTATACATTCTGAAAGCTCCTTATCTTGCAACCGGTATTGCTCCTGCTCTTAAAATCAGATCATCTGCTGCACTGCTTGTAGCAAAATCGTAAAAAGCTTGTGCAGTTTCAGAAAGCTTTGCATTTTTCTTTGTCACGAATAGAAAACCACGCTGAACCTTATACTTTCCGTTTTGAATTGTTTCAGTTGTTGGTGTAACGCCTTCTACGTCAAGTGCTTTAACTGTATCCTTTACTGAAGCAAGGGAAGCATAACCGATAGCATTAGGATTAGAGGCTACTGTTTGTATAACATCACCCGTAGCTGTGAGCTCCTGCGAATACTTACATAAATCTTCGGTTCCTGTAATGGATTCAAATCCATCTCTTGTACCCGATGCTGCTTCTCTACCTATTAGAACAACAGGTGAGTCCCCTCCTCCAACTTCACTCCAATTAGTTACTTCGCCTTTATAAAGTGAAGCAATTTGTTCAATTGTAAGATCTTTTATAGGATTTTTAGGATTTACAATTATAGCGATACCATCAATTGCGACTACCGTACCTTCAAGATTCGCTTTTTCCTCATCTTTCAAATCACGTGATGACAATCCAATATCGCATCTCCCGTCGGATACGGCTTGTATACCTGAACCTGAACCGGTTGGATTGTAAGTAACCTTTATATTGTTGTTCTCCTCCATATATGCCTCACTCAAATACCCGATTACCTTTTCCATCGATGTCGAACCGTCTGTTGCAACTGTACCGCTTGCATTTTGTGTATCGACTGCTCCGCAGCCTGTTAAAGCTGCTACCAACAAACCTACCACTGTTAAAGTACTTATAATTTTCCTCATATAAATCGCTCTCCTTTGTTTTTTATTTTTTTTGAATACGATATCAGTTTAGCATGTTCGATGTTAACTATAACACCAAAGCTATGTTAATTGTAGGTTAAAATGCTGATTCTATATTTCCCTTAACAAGGTTCCTCCCCTCCCTTTTTCTCTTAAACATTCGCTTTGTGAAATCCCAAAGCAGGTAGAATTTAAGCCTATAACTACTCTTCAAATTCAAAACTTGTATGATTGGATTTTTTAGTAAATATTAGTTTGCCTTTGATATAGAAAGTAAAATTTGCACTACATGAGGCTGTTTCAATAATAGTTCTCGTCATTTCGCCGCCGCTTGGTGCGTTTAATTTATAACCTGTGTTTTCTTTTATTTTTATAATTAATTTGTATTTCCCCTGCTTTATAATAATTCTATTTCGTGTACACGTTAAAATCTTAGCTCCAAGATAAGTTGCGAGTCTATATTCCGTTCCATTATACATTATTACGCATATACAGCCTCTAAATGAAATTTTCATAAATGGTATATTAGCAACTGATGCCATTATAAAACATTTGTCTGTAAAATCATTTGCTTGTACCCAAACATAGGAGGATGGAAAAGATGTACCGCTGTCCTTTTCAATATAGCCTATACCGTCTGTAAAATCTATCTCGATCCCATTTAAAATTACTCTGCCTGAAAGCTTATGGTACATACTGATAACACCATGCCTGCACTCCATAGGAAAATACTTAAATGGCCCCATAATATCGTATTTAATCGGTGTTAATTTTTCGTATGCAATTTCTCCTGTTAAAGTTACCTTATCGGTTTGTATATCTAGCTTCACCCCCATACTAGAAAATTTATTGTTACCGATAAACGGTACATTGCACGAAAAATCATTGGTTATAATCTGAATAAATTCCTCGGTGTTTGATTTACCAACAATAAGGCTAAGGACATTGTCACCTTTCTGATGCTTGTAATAATATCCTTCAAAATAATCACCCAACCTAAGCACCACCTATCGTAGTATTATCTATATGCGGTAAGGCCTTATACCTTTTGACATAATCCGTCCTCCAGTTATAAGATATTACTATAGCTATTATTGTCTAAATAAATGACTAAATACATACGGTCTAATAAATAATAGTGTAGTTTCCTATTATGTTTATTTAGAGCGGGGGGGTACCACAAAACAATCTGGCAAAATGCTACGATTATCCTGCGAAAAGGTGTAATTATTTTAAACTGTATCAATTATGCGGTGCAAATACGAAAAGACGCTTGCTTTTGCAATCGTCTTTTTTTGTATTGGCTTCCACAAATTGCATTTGATTTATGTAAACCTGTATGTTATACTGCCAATGTGCTTCGGTTGAGGCACAAAATTTTGTTGGAGGTATATCGTTATGAAAAAAACATTGGCTGCGATTATTGCAGCATTAACTATAATTACTATTACTCCAAATGCTCTTGCAAGCACAGTTCACACCGTGGTAAGGGGCGACAGCATGTGGAAGATAGCAGTTAAATATCAGGTGGGATTAAGCGAGATTATCGGTGCAAATCCCAAAATTACAAATCCTGCTCTCATCTACCCAGGACAGGCAATCACCATCCCTACAACAGATGATCAGGCACTTAATTATGAAAATGAAGTTGTAAGAC
>JAQVYH010000105.1 GCA_029004515.1 Eubacteriales bacterium
CGCACCTCCGCTATGCTTTTATGGTC
This sequence comes from Eubacteriales bacterium, assembly GCA_029004515.1. Lineage (GTDB taxonomy): Bacteria > Bacillota > Clostridia > Monoglobales > UMGS1388 > UMGS1388. The sequence continues at coordinate 27 of JAQVYH010000105.1, forward strand.
ATAACATCCTGCGTAAGAATAAAGCTCACGAAGCACACTGTTAGTGGAAGCCACATCACCAGTAAGTTCCCACACCTTATCTTTTGTAAATATAAGTAACGAATTATTATAAGCGAATAATGCAGTTATTATCTGTCCTTCCTGTGGTATCTTAAAAATATTTGTAGCGACCCATGCGTCAGTATCAGTCGGGTTTATGTATAGTCCCGCATCATCAGTATATCTTGAAAACATAACCGCCGCAGGATCTGCCGTGTATCCTGCCATATAAATCAATCCGTGCTGTTGCTCAATATACTTTGCATCGTCAAAGTCAGCAGCCCACAAAGCCCCTGCACCTGCACTGTCAACCCTCGTAAGCGTAGTCCCATCCCAAGTATAAGCATATTTACCGTCTATCATCCATACCAAATCTGCGTAAGAAATCATGTCAATGTCAGCGGTATCTCCAAAGTCTGAAGCAAACCCCGTTATCTCTGTAAACGCTATCGCCGTTCCCTCTTTGTAATAGTAAACTCTGCCGTCTGTATAAGCAACGATGTGATACTTTACTCCTGCTGATGTATTAAATTCACAATGGTTTACCACTCTCGCAGTAGAAGTTCCGACAGCGTCAATCAGACTCGCAAGGTTTCTTTTGTAAAATGTTTTGTCAATATCTATCAGTCCGTTTTTTGCAACAACAGCAGCGTTCGCCTGTATTCTTTCCTCCGAGAGAGAAGACTGCTCACCGCCACTGAAATCATTGACTGTAAAAAGTTTTCTTTCCATAATTCAATTATAGCATAAATGCTTATTTTGTCAAGATATTTAATAATATATAAGCCATGCCTCCACCGCCTACGAGACATCCAGTTCCAAATGCTCCACCTATCAAGTTCCAGTTTGTAACCTGTTCAACTATTTTGAACGAATCCGTATATTGAACAAGCTCCGTAACCACAGAAATATTATGCTCCCATTTTGTCAAATATTTCAAATTATGTTTGTCGTCATAAACCGGCGTTGAAACAAACTTTGCATACATCCCTTTCATAATATCTTCAAGTGCAAGTGAATCCATAAGTATGGCAGGTTTAACGCTTGTGTCAACCTTTGCCTCAGTGTAAACATACTTTATGGTCTGTGTAGTTTCAACAACAGCAGGTTTATACTTGTATTCTATCGTGTGTGTCGAACCGAGTTTTGCGCCGACATTATAACATATTATTGTCAAAAGTATCAATGACAATATCCAAGCTGTTCTTTCAAGATTTATCCATTTCATTTTCCCTCCTCCTTTGTATATCTGTTATAGAACAATCTTTCTGTTATAATTTTCTTTCCATGTGAGTTTTTATTATTCATTCGGCACTCTTTTTTAACAGAAAATACTTCTGTGAAAAACGAGTCATCACAAAATGAAGATGAAAAGTAAACTGGGAAATTGGCATTTTTTGCCCACTCGTAAAATGATTTTTTGTCAAATTCAATCCCGTAATATTTTTCTGTTTTAACGGTCTTTTGATTATATGGAATGTCACAATAAACAACAGAGTTCTCTTCTATTTTCACATCACGATAATCCTCAGAATATACCGTCAGTTGCTCAAGTTGCTGAAGTCGCTCAAGTTTCTCAAGTTGCTGAAGTCGCTCAAGTTTCTCAAGTTGCTGAAGTTCAAATCGTCCTGTTATGTCTTTATCTTCTTTGAATCTTTTAACAAGAGCGATTCTTGAATATTGAGTTCCGTCATATCCGTTTACAAATAAGTATTCATGTGCTTCTTTTTTAATTTGTTCAATATCTTTACCGAACATATAATCTTGTCCATTATTTCCAAAACTACATATCCATCTGATATAATTGTCTTTATCTTTTTCTGCTAAAAACTGTTCTCTGCTTATCCATCTGCTTTCATTTTTATATTTTCCTTTAATTGCATCTAAAAACAATGTAACCGAACCCTGTAAATCGTTTGCAATAACTCTATCCCACTTTTCAGATAACATTGCACAATGAGTTATTGCACAACCTCCCGCGAATAAGTCATAGAGATTTTTAGCTTTTGGTAGTATGTTTATTATTTTCTCAGCAATATCGCTCTTGCTTCCCCTATAGGAAAACCCGTATTTCATTTTATGTCCTTTGTATGATTTTGCTCAATAGGTTGTGTGATTTTACTCAATTTCGAGTTGTCAAGTTTTCCTTGATCACTGCTTTCTTTGTTTATATTTCCTATTTCTTTTGCAAGTTGTTCCATTTTTTCAAAGACTTTCTTTGTTTGCTTCTTTTCATCTATAAATATAATTGCCGCCATGTTTTCGCCGATGGTTGCTATTTTTTCGCTCAGAATTAAATATAACTTCTGGTCATAGTTGCAAAGTGCCATGAGCTCGTCAAAGTGTTGCTGGTCTTGTATGGAGTGCATCACTTCGTGAACAAGAGAAAGAGTATCTGTTTCGTCATATTTTAACAAGATGTCATTTCCATTGTTAAGCGTAAGAGCGTATCCTTTTCTATCTTCATATTGTGGCATTTCTTCTTGTATTGTAACTTTGAAGTTTTTATACTTTACAGTTTTCCTTCTCACTTGCCACCTCGTATTGCTTTTAATTGCTCAGCAGCTCTGTCAATATCCCATGCTGTGTGTATCTGTTGCTTCACAGGGTCTATCATTATGCAGGGCATATTGTCTGTGCCGTTCTCGTAACCCACACGCTGGGCGAATGTGTCATTTGTAAGATAAGAGCCGATTCGGACTGCCGCCCTATCTTTTCCCTTCCAAAAGAACTGCTCTATGTCGCCCTGATGATGATGTGCTATCACTCCAATATCAAAGTCATCCATTCCCTCTTTTAATAGCTTTTTTACAGTGTGTGTCGGATTGTCTGCAGAGTTATACCTGAATTTGTGCCTTATTTTAATAACCTTTGAATATCCGTTTGGGAAAGTGAGGTTGACTACGAATGAGTTGGTATTGTAAAGGATGTTTACCCCGTGATAGAAGTTTTCAAGTAAGTCAAGCCCTGTCACTTTTTTACTCCAATAATCGTGATTCCCGGATATTGCCGCTATTATCTTCTCGCCTATGATAGAGTGATAATGCTTGTATAGCTTCCATTGCTGTTTTGGCGAGGTTGTGGAGTTGATTATTGCCTCTTGAATCAAGATGTGGTTATCAAGATAATCTCCGCACATAAGCGTAAAGAATCCTTTGGTGTCCCTAATTATCTCTGCATCTTTTCTCATCTTCTTGTAATCTACGCCCTCATTTCCAATATGAGTATCCCCTATGAATGCTATTGCAATAGGTTCATTGAAATCCATTAAAATCTTTGCCTTGCCTTCTTTGTTTACTTTCGCAGAGTATCTACTGCTTCGCTTCTCCATTGTTTCCCAAAGGTCATTATCAGAAGCTTCGTTGTCAATACCACCGCATACGATATGAAACCCACTACCCTCGTATATTCTTCTGCGAGATATTATAGTTTTCAGTGGTATTCCTGATATAAGCGCAACCTCTTTGTTTGTCATCCCATCTGCGAAATACTTATCAGTGAGCTTTGAGTTGTCAATTTTCCTTTTAAGCACGCGGTCTTTCTTTGGGACATACTCCTCTATATAGTTTCGGAGTGTCCTGTCTGACATACCATACTTCTTTCCAATCTCATACTGTGTGAGAATCCCGTCAGTGTAATCTTTTAGCGCCTTCTGAATCATCTCATTAGAGATAATCTTTTTTGCCATTTCATACCTCCTTATTTATAAAAAACATTACCATGCAATTTTATCCCCATATTGTTTATCTTTTATTGTTATAGATTTTTCATTCAAAGACTTCTGTATTGCTTCTGAATTGGTATGCAGATACTTTTTCGTGAAGCTTATTTCACCAAAACCATTTCCAAAAGCAACTAACGTATTATCAGCAAAAACTTGAAAGTGCTTGACATTCAAAGAATCATATTCTATTACAGATATTCCATTCATACAACCTCCTTGATTATTTTTTCGTATTTATCTATAAACTCATCCATATCTCGTGCGAGAATATAGATGCCGTTGTTATCTTTACACTTCTTTTCAAATTCTATTTGATGGTCGCTTTGCCTGCCGCTTTTGCTCTTTACCTCTATTCCTATGAATGCCCCTGTTCTTGTAATCCCTATTATATCAGGCACACCAGCCATAGAGCTGTTTGCCCTGTATGACTTCCTTGTAGGGTCATACACGCCGCCGTTGTTCTGTCTCCAAGCGAATACGCCTTTGTATGCAAGGTATGTCAGTATCGCCTTTGTCAAGCCGTTTTCGTATGCACTCATTTCCACTCCTTATAAACATATCTTTTCCCAGTGAAATAATTATGAATGTCAAAAAGACAAATTCTTCCAAGTATTAAACAAAAATCTATTTTGCAGATTTTAATTCCTAAGCTAAAAGACAATGAAAATGGTATTCTCATAATTCCCTCGCAATTTTATAATCTCTATCTATAAGCATTGTCAAACTATCATGCGGGTCTATCTTTCCAACATTAAGCTCTTTGTGATATTTAATTTTAAGTTTGGGATTCAACAGAAGCAACCTTTCAAGTATCTCGCAGAGTTGCTCATACTGTGAAGATGAGAACTGCGTCGCACCTGCAAGAGAGATTCCGATGTTGTCATTATAGCCCTTGCAATGCGCACCCCTGATATTTTCATATAATCTAAATGTCTCATAGGCGTAATGCCTGTCTATGTAAATGTCATAACCTATACCTTTCCATCCGTTGTGATTCTTGTGGTAACCGTCTATTTCCTCCACTGACTGATTGGCGTCAACCCCGGTATCGTGCAGTATGATATATTTTGCCGTAGAGATTTTTGGATACTTTATCCACTCGTAAAGAGTCCGTGAATTGATGACTCTGAATCTTTCCAAAGAATACCTCCTTTATCGGCTTATACCACACTTTGCAATAAAAGTCAATATCATTTTGTTGAGGTCAACAAAAAGGTTCAATTGAATACCTTGACAAGCGAGATGACTATCCCAGCAATACCGCCTAATCCGACAATTACCGCAATGACTACCGAATATCTCATCTCGTATAATTTATCCGTGAAACATTTATGCTCTGACTCGTTCTTTTCCATAAACTTCTGCATATTGAGATTGAGAGAGCGCATCTCCGCTCTTGTATCTTCCAGTATCTCTTTGAGTGTATATTCTTGCTCTGTCATTTTACGCCTCATCCTTTTTGTCATTTTTATTTACATTTGAATTGTCAATATTTTTTACATTTTGCCCAAGTGATTCAACCACATTGCCGACAACATAGATGCCGAGCGTTGTCAGTCCCACGCCCACGAATGCCCACTGCTCCATATTGCCTTTAATTGTGAGATAAAATGACATTGCAAGGAACAGAAGCGAGTTCTTATGCTTCCTCTGCACATTTACATCCAGCCAGTCAATGATTACTTTCCATAGTGATTTCATTTCAGTATCTCCTGTTTTTGTTCTATTTATTGTTTTATCCAAATGCTTCGCACTCTCGTATAGAGCGAGTCATCACCTGTTGTGTCAATGAATTGCATCCCGTTTGTGAATGCAGTAAGCGTGTCGGTTAACATAAAAACGGTGTCATCCTTAAATCTGCCTTCCGCCAATTTGAACATATTGTTCACGGTTACTTTACCGAAAGTGGCGAGGGAGTCGTATAGAACGGGCTGTGCAAAGTGAGAATATTTCATAAAGTTTATTCTGTCAGTTGAAGCACCTATGTTTGCAGAGTCCTGATATATTGACCAGTCAGCAGCATCATCGGCGTTTCTTATGCCCCAAGAAATAGGTCTGTCTGTTCCGTAATTGTATTTGAAATCAAGAGTGTCGCCAGATGGGGGATAGTAAGCCCCAAAGAGTGCGCTTCCAGTCGTAGAAACCCCATCACTTGTCAGATTAAAAGTAGAACCAGCGTTATATATTTTATTACCATTTATGTAAAGTGTATCACCAACTTTAAAATCACCAGTGACTTTTCCGTCACCAGTTGAGGCGTCCCAGTTTAGCGTTTCAGCACTTGCTGTAAACAAAATACTCGCCCCATTTCCAATCACGCTATCCGTAAGCACAATAGTCCCGCCTGTGATTAGCGTAGAGTCGGTGCCAGACTTTGACTTGATTGCGCCTGTCTTAATTGAGTCAAGCGCATATACATAGCCGTTCTGCAATCTCGCTGTGGTATCTGTTGTGCCATATTTTATAACCTTGTAGCCAGTTGAATCTATACGAAGCCAGAGCGAATCCGTGAACACGGAGCCAGTTATGCCCTGTTTATAAAGTCGCAGGTCGTTTGCAGTTTGTAGCCAAGCGTTACTATCACGAGGGTCAAGTATCCCAAAGTATGACTGATAATATGGAGCTTTGTATTCGATGGAAACATCGTCAAAGAAATATGAATTTCCGTGATTAACATAAAGCCCAATAACATCAGTGCCGTTTATCACGAGTCCGCTGTCAACCTCTGCGCCCTGCTGAACATACAAGCCCCTTATCTTTGCAGTGTCTATGATAGCCGTGTCAATAGTGCTATGGTCGCCTGTAGTTTTAAGATTAACAATCGTATCCAATCTTGCAACTTCTGAAACTATCGTGTCAATTCTGCCGTGTTTTTCTATTACCAGTGAATCTGCTCTTACTATTTCACTCGCCTCCAATGTATCACCAGTAATCTTATTTGTAAGAATATTTCCGATAACTGCTAAGTTGTTCAAAAAAGTGCTTGAACTGTCGACATAAATACCGTAATTCATTCTCATCAAATTATTATATATCCAAGATTTTTTTGTCAACATATTTATTGAATCTTTTGTTACTCCGAATATATACGCTCCACTTCCTGCAGTAGTATCTTTTATAGTCAAATTGTTCAATCCGAATGTGGCGTAGATGGATTGGTCTGCATAGCGATAATAATTTAGCCCATCCTCTGATAATACCACAAGTAGTGAATCGGCATACCAGTTTCCGATTCCATATCCATCTGCAACTATTCCAGACCTTCTGTTTGTTGTAGCATTCTGTATCGCTGCTCCTGTATATGTCAAATTAAGTGTAGTATCAGAAGAACCCAAAGAACTCTTAAATAACATTCTCGGAGTTGTTACATCCAAAAACATTGTGTTATGTGTGCTGTTGTATCCGTATAGATTTGTAGCATACATAAGGATTCTTCCAGTTGTCGCACTCGGCAATCCAGTCCCAACGGTATCTCCTATCAATCTTGCACCACGCAATGTCCCTGTTGTATCATAAGTGTTGTTCAAGTATCCAGTAGAAACAATGTGTCCGAGAGAATCTGCATTCAATGCAACTCCCGATGTATCAGCATAAGCGCTGTCGTTTTTATAAGTCAAAGCGTAACCCGCAGTATCGGCGAATGCTGAATCGTTCAAATATTCCTTTGCATACCCTGCCGTATCCGAATAATCAACAGAATCTATCATTGTATCTATTCCGTCAAACACTCCAAAAAAAGTATCAGCCGTTACATTGCTGTCAGATGTTATATTACCTGTAACTTCTAAGTCATCTCTTATCTTAAACGGAGATGCTGATATAAATATAAACAAAAAAATAGTTATGAATATTGCAAAATCTTTAAGTTTCATGATCCCACCTTTATTTTGAATGTTACTACTGCACTGTCATCTCCACCTGCCGAAGATACTTGAACTCTGAATCCAGTATTGTCAATATCACCGTAAATTGAAACCAATCTGTCCGCCTGATGTGTAATATCTATTGTGCAGTTATCAATCGTTGTAGGCAAAGCGTCACCTGCTATGTCCGTCAATCCCGCATAAGTAAGCGTCTGTAAGTTCGTGACCGTCTCATCCTCAACTATCCATTCCCATTCAATTTCAATGTTTTCCTCATACGGATTATACGAACCGTCAGTTATCCTGATGTCGTAATACTTTGACAAGTAAGTGTCTGGTATCGTAAATACATATTTCCCAAGTGAACTTGTATCCTCAACAGCCGCTATACCACCCGTTGTATCTCCGTGCTTCAATAGCGTATATGTCAGTCCCGCAACTATCGCTCCGTTAGAATCTCGAACTATCCTTGTTATCTCTTTTTGCATTATT
>JAQVYH010000106.1 GCA_029004515.1 Eubacteriales bacterium
TACAGGCTTGAAGGACATGAAGCTGATGCAGGGCTGAATCTTAAGGCGCTATTTTAAAGGGAGGTGAAATTGATAGATGGACAATCAAATAGACAAAGAAATATCTCAAATGATTGACGAGGCTATTGATCAAGTAAAAAAGACAAGCAAAATCGGGACATATTCAAGAGTAACATATGATGAAGTTGGTCAGCCTCTTGTTGAGGGAATCCGAGTTGCAATCAACAACTATAAAAATGGAGCAATTAAGGAATTCAATAATCTTGTTAAAGCTCTTGAATACAAAAGAGATTTTATGAGTATGGAAGAGTCTGAATACTACAAGGAATTGGAAGTGCTCCGTAATAACTATCTTATCAAGGGTAGTAGCGACTGGTGGAAGTACACAGCTCAGATTATTGAGTATGAGCAGTCTATTACTCTATCGGAGCAAGAAGAGGCAAAGCTTCGTCAGGATGTTATGGACGACGCACTAAAAGCCAAGCAAAAATATCTTGATAGTGTTTTAAAGGCTCAAAAAAAGTATGCAGATAAATTAAAGGCTTATGGTGATAATTTTTTTGCATATCAATATGTTAGTACATCTGAAAAGACAGATGGTGTAGAGGGAAGTGCAGTACTTACAAACTATGAGGCATATATAAACCGTCTTAATAAATTTCAGCAAGGGATTGACAAGCTGAAAGGCAGAAATATTATCCCTGACGACCTATTTAATGAAATAACAAAAATGGACATCGATGAAGGTATGGAATATGTAACTTTACTTAACAAAACACCTGATGACAAACTGAAAAAATACATTAATGACCGAGCAGAATATATTAGGTTATCCGAAGAAATGGCAACAAAGAACATTGGACCTGATAATGTCCCGCAGGCACTTGATTCATACACTAAAAGTATGGAATCCATTTTTGGAAAGGCCGGACTTGTTCTCCCTGATAATTTCTATAAGCTCGGCGAAACAGGTGCAGATGATTTTGGAGAGGGATTCATGGGAGGTCTTAAGATTATTGAAGAGGGCCTTACAGAAAACTTTACCCAAGGTTTTGTTACGGCACTGGAAAGGGCGGCGCAAATTATAAGCGACGCATACTCTCAGTTTAACTTTTCATCTGGTGAAAAGCTTGGGCAGAAGGTCACTAATATTAACAACACCTTTACTGTAGGGTCTGAAAAGCAAAGCTCCACAGAGCAGATAACAGCTTGGCGTAATGCACAGGAGCTTCAAAGGCTCAGAGGGATATAGAAGGGAGGCTAGTCTATGCATGTAGAATTTGAAAACGAATTTGGCAAGATACATATGTCAGGCGGCGGGCAAGATGTATGGCGAATAACCACAATTGAAGGCCTCGGCCCTGCTCAGCACCAAGGAGATACGGTAATAATCAAAGGGCGTGACGGGCAGGTAACATCTTCTCTTTCAGCCATGGCAAGAACAATTACCATTCAGGGTGATATATCTGCGAGAAACAGCCGTGACCTATTAATAAGTGCATCAAATATATTATCAAAAGAGGGATACCTAAAGATAGGGAATGGCACTAAACACCGCAAAATCAAAGCAAGACCTATTGCATTCATACCCGAAAGAGAATATGGGGGAATTAGAAGCTTTGTGTTGCAATTCATATGTGATGACCCGTTTTTTACTGATATTGAAATAAACAATAAAATTATCAGTAGTGTTGAAAAGCTTTTATACAAATATTTTACTATTCAAGACGGAATATACTTTTCTAAAGGCAGCACAAAATGCGTTATAAACAATCAAGGATTCAAAGAAACAGAGCCCATCATATCCATTTCCAACATTGGAGAAGCTATGCAAGGACAAAAGCTAAATGTTCACAACGAGACTACGGGGCATACAATTATTGTTAATCACTCCCTAACGCCCGAAGATAGAGTTACAATCGACATCCCTAACAGGTTGGTTTTCCTTAATAATGAAAAACGATTTGACATTCTTGACGAAAATAGTTTTCTGAGTGATTTCTACCTGCAAATAGGGATGAATACCTTATCAATTGATACAGGCAATAGCTCAGACAGGCTATTAATTAGTTGCAAATATGACAACAAATATGTAGAAGCAATTATGTAGAAGAGGTGAACTATGGATATAAGATTCTATGATTTCGAGTTCAATCTAGTATATATAGTAAGTGATTGGACGAGCGTTAACTGGGAATTGCACTATAACAAGGTTGGCACATTTGAATTGCATCTGCCATTACACACAGATATATGTAAAATGCTTGAAAACAACAAATATCTGGTGGCTATTCAGGGGGACAAACAGGCCATTATCACAGGAAAAATGCTCTCAGATGAAATTGTGATACATGGCAGAACGACGAACTGGATATTAACTAAAAGAGTAATTCTGCCGTTTGTCATTACTAAGGAAACACAGATAGGAGAAATAATCCTCACAAATCTTGGCAAAATTTTTGACCAACAAGATAATTTTTATCTTCCCCAAACAATTGTTGGCTCTTCCACTATTAATAGCTATGAGCTAAAAAAGGCTAAAGATGCTTCAACATTTCTTATAGAAATGTGCGAGCAGAGTGCGCTGGGGCACAGGGTGAAGTTTATTCCTTCAAAGCACAGATGGGAGCTTGAAATACTAAAGGGCGATGAGAAACACTTCATAATATCACAGGACAATAAAAACGCCTATCAACCAAAGCTTACATGGGATAATCTTGATATGTGTAATGGCATATATTACAAGGATGCGAACGATACATACAGACTGATTCCATCTAACAAACTTGGGATATACAGATGGTATGATGTTTCTGAAAATGACAATCTTAGTGATGCGAAGGCGGATATGAGCGGGCACACAGAACACACAATGCTTACATATAACACTACATATTTCTTACATGGCAAGGATTATATGATAGGTGACAGTGTATTTGTTGAAACATCATTCGGCGGCAATAAAAAAAGGCAGAAAAAAGTCATAACAGGTATACGAATTTGGAACGAGGGCAACTCTGATGGAGAATGCCCGATTTTTGGAGAAAAGGAGAATGATGCAGATGCCAATTAGATCTGATTTTACACCTGAAGCACTATATACGGTTGAAGACCTGAACAATCTATTGGGCTGTTTTATAACCTGCGGAATAATTGGAAATAACGATATAAGGGTTAAAAGGCTTGACAATGAAAGAGTTCATATAAGCGAAGGGGTAGCAGTTCTGCCAACGAAAAAAATACTCACAATTAATAACGGTGGAACTACATATGATGCTTCCTTGGACAAAGACCAGTATATATACATAACAAGTGATGGAGAAATAGTAATCGGTGATTATCCTGCTAATGCTGACGATTTTTTAATCCTCGCGCATATTTTGGCAGGAGGAATATATGAATATCGAACTATGGCAACATTAACAGCCGAAAGGGGGTAAATAATATGAGTTACAATATAGATTATGTAAATAATGTGAAATATGGCGCTGATGATATTAACAAGATGCGTACATACTTTCTTAGCGATGGTGTTATAAAAAAGGGGCCTACCGACCTGCTTGTAACCCTTAATGGTAATACAATAAATATTAATCCGGGGGAGGCGCTATTTTATGATGGTTGCAGAATTGAAATAACAGATAGCGAGGAATTGGTTTATAATGTCGAAAACTGTTATGTATATCTTTCCAGAAACTACTATTCCTCTCCAGGTATAGAAAGCGGCAGTGCTCTTCCTAATAATGCCATTCCGTTAGCACAAATAGAAAATGGTATTACAACGGATATACGAAAATATGCATCTATGAAAATCCCATCAATGGGCAAAAATAAATACTCAACAAAGTCTATATACCCAAACTTCAAGGTTATAACCGGCAATATTCTTGAATACACAATAGATTTTGAGGATAGAGCGGAGCTTACATATATATTATTTAGATGTAACTTTGGTAACAAAAATGTAAGAATTTTTGTTAATCTGTTAGAAAGATACGCGTTTGGTATCAGTGAAAATGCTCGTATTGTTGGACCCATATTTGATAACGTATGGGTTTCGGAATTGGAAAGTTATATAAAATTAACACATATAGGTAACAAACTCAAAGTTAGGATAGATTGTCGTAATTATTCTGACCTAGGCGAGTGCCAAATAACAGCATTATAAAAAGGAGCGTGAAATAGTGACTTATGAAATCAAACTAAAAGAAAGCTCCCCTTTCAGCACTTTTTGTCAAAGACCTCTTATTCAAAGTGATATAAAGGCATATAAGGTGGTTATATATTCAGAAAGTAGTCTTGAAGGGTGTAGTATTATTGTAAATGCCATCAAAAGCAACGGACAGGTCGTAAGTGATGTTGGCACTATCTATAACGGATATGCAGAGTATACTTTGGCGCAAAATATGTATGATGTAGATGGTGAGATGCGACTCCTAATTACAATTGTATCAGCTGACGGGAGCGCGCTTACTGCAAAGGAGATAGTATTCACAGTTTCAAAAGCGGTTGTTAATGATGCAATTGTTGCGGATGATAGAGTACCTATTTTTAATCAACTACTAACAGATTGTAATAAACTTATCACTGAGATAACCAAGTTTAAAAATGATTATAATCTCCTGGTTCAATCGGATAATAATTTTTTAGACCCAACTACTATTTCAGACGAAGGTTCACACCTGTTCGTAAGCATGTCTCTTACTGCTGGTACATATGCAATTAATGTTTTAAGCGCAAATATTTATTCGAATACTGAAACGGTTGCTACTTATGCTACCGCTGATGGGAGAGGCACATATTTTGTTATTACGACAGATGATTATGTTGACATTAGATTTTCTAAGAGATCTGATGGCAAATATATGATTGTTAAAGGAGATACTCTTCCTGCAGCGTTTAAACCATATGGGGTTAAAGATTATTTGAATGATGAGCTACTTAAATCAGTTTATGCAGAGATTGATTCAGTTAAACCAAAGCTAGTGGGTATTGAGGGTAATGAAGTTTATCTTATGCCAAATACGATTGGTAAGATGATGATCTCTTGGGATACAACATTTCATTTACCACAGGGAAAGACAGGCGACCAGATACTTATAATGGCAAATGTAGCAGGCGGACAAGTTATAGACTGGGGCACAGACTATTTCTTTAATGGAGAAACACCGGATATTGAATTGGGTGCATACAATTTCATCTTCGAATGTGATGGTGGCTTTTGGTACGCAGGTGCAATTCCAAAAGGATTGGGAGAAATTGTATGAGGATATTATCAAAGCAGTTTTTGATGACTACCACAAAGGTTATATTATCTTCATTAGATTATCCCTTGTCAATTGTGGGAAGTAAGAACAGAAGCCTTAATAACTACACAATATATGGAAATATAGGCGGTGTGGGTGATTTAAGCGGGGACAAATACATTGTCCCTATTATTGCAAGAGGAAAGAATTTATGGGATCCAAGCAAGTATGTAATTAGAGCAACGTCAAGTCCCATAATTACATTTGAGAATGACACCCTATCACAAACACCTATTGGAACTAATCAATGCCGAACAATCTGGTATATTGCAACAGAAATTGGAAAACAATACACTATTTATGTGCCAAACAGAACTGTAGCTACAACTGGCTTTTTCCATTATGTAACTTTTGATGGAACTCCACGCTATGATGACACCATATATTCTGGAAGAACTACTATATCTACTAACAGCGTTACAATTACTGCATCAAAGCAATATCTTGGTGTGATGTTTGAAAGTCGGACAGGACAAACTGCATCCATAACACAACCCTTGATAGTCAAAGGCACAAGCGGACTTGTTTACGAGCCATATATTGCACCAGTAACAAAGAATATTTATCTTGATCGTCCTATTGGTGAAAATGAAAGTGTAAACTATAGGATAGACAACTTATCGCCACTTCCGCAGTTCAAGGGGACAACCATTTATGAAATGAACACAACAATTAAACCAACAGGAATACAAGTTGAATACTATTAAAGGAGCTGATACAGATGCTTAAAAAGTTTATTGATCGATACACGGTTAAAGATGTACCAAAGAATGGTGTTATTATTATGGATATACTCAACGAAAATGATGAGATTGTAGAAGTGCAGACAGGGGTTTCAAATATTCCTATTGCATTTGAAAATGACATAAAGCTTGCAAATAAAAATGGCTATTATGAATATGCAGAAGATGAAGTGCCTGCATATAATGAAGAGACAGAGTATCTTACATATGAATACGAGTTTGCGGATAATGTTATTCGTAAGAAATATTCTATTAAGGAAACAGATGATGAGGTGGTTGAATGATAGATAAGATGAACGCTCTGAAATACAAGTATGTGGCATAACAGGAATCGTTGGAACAAGCATAGTAAATTTATTTGGAAGTTGGGAATCTGATATGACTACTCTTGTTACATTTATGGCGATTGACTTTGTAATGGGACTCCTTATTGCAGGTGTTTTCAAAAAGAGCAACAAATCAAAATCAGGCGCTCTGGACAGCAAAGCAAGTTGGCAGGGCTTATGTAAGAAATGTGTGACACTTCTCTTTGTGCTTATTGCCTATCGATTGGACTTATCACTTGGTACAGACTATATAAAGAGTGCAGCTATAATTGCTTTTATTGCAAATGAGATTCTCTCGATTGTTGAAAATGCAGGGCTTATGGGAATAAAACTCCCTGTGGTTGTCAGCGATGCAATTGAAGTACTTGTGCGTAAGGGTGGTGATGGCAAGTGAAACAGATAGCTTATAACATAACAAAGAGAATACCCAAGATTGAGTATATTGTTATTCACGATACAGGGAACCCTAAAAAGGGAGCTGATGCAGAAAACCACTTCAGATACTTTAATGGTGGGAACAGAGATTCAAGCGCAGACTTCTTTGTTGATGATAAACAAATTTTGCAGGTGAATGATTATAATAAATATTACACCTGGCATTGTGGAGATGGCAAAGGTAAATATGGTATAACGAATAGCAATTCAATTGGAATTGAGATTTGTATTAATCCTGATGGTAATTATGATGTTGCTTTTGAAAAGACTATTGAGCTGACCAAGAAGCTTATGGCAGAACTTAAAATAAGTGCAGACAGGGTTGTTCGTCACTATGATGCAAGCAGAAAGAATTGCCCTGCTTCAATGAATGACGGACAATGGTCGAAATGGCATGAATTCAAAAAAAGAATAGAGGCTAAGGATATGAGTAAATTAACAGATATTAATGGACATTATGCACAGGCACATATCGAGAAGTTAGAAAAATATGGAATTGTCAATGGTGATGGGCAGGGGAAATTTAATCCTGATGACAAAGCAACAAGGGCAGATGTAGCTATTATGATTGCAAATGCATTAAATGTTATTGGGAAGTGAATAAAACCTTTTGCACCGGTAAATAATAGGAGTGTGAAAGGAGGTTATTTAACATGGATAATAAAAATAACCAGAACAAACAGAATCAGCAGAACAAGCAGAATCATCAGAATCAGCAGAACAAACAGAATCAGCAGGACAATCCTAATAAGAACAACAAGAACGACTAAAACTACTTCTTAAAAAGAAAGCCAGCCACATAATTGTGACAGGCTTTCTTTTTTTGTATAGAATTTCTTTCGTTTTTATTGACAAATCAAAGCAAAGATTATATACTACTTAGAGTCAAATAAATATATGCCCCCGTAGTAAAGTGGATATTACAAGTCCCTCCTAAGGATTAGTCATCGGTTCGACTCCGGTCGGGGGTGCCAAAAACTCCTCATTCGTAAGAATGAGGAGTTTTTTACGTTTTAACTATTACATGTTAATTCTTCCCTAATAAATAAACATTGTTTATTTATTAGTAACAATTCGACGCAATAGAAGCGTCCACTTGTCTTGTGTCTTGTTTTAGTA
>JAQVYH010000107.1 GCA_029004515.1 Eubacteriales bacterium
AATCTGGACTTTGTTTTTGGCGTTCTTCGTAGTAGTAAAGTGGGAAACATTGAGCATGTACATTTAAATCCCGATCAGGAATACTATCAGTCATCACTACAGAAAAGTCCCTACTTGTACCAGGACCTGAAACACAGATTAAAAGATTTCTATCTAGTCTGATAGGAAAAATAGAGGGCAACTGATAGCGACTCCAATTGAATGATTTATCAAAGTAAACTATTTGTTTAAAAAACGGTCTAAATAAGCCCATGCGAACAGATTTATCATCAAAATCAATATGTTTTAGTTTTGATGCATCCTCCATTAAACCTTGGTCCCATTTTATTTTGGTCTCGTCTTTTGATACAAATTTATCAATTGCAATTGTTTCCCCTGTTTTTATAGCTTTTCTATAATCATTCACTTGTTGATTATAAAATCCAATCATCGAATTGACATTATCAATCAGCTTTTGCTTGGAAAAATTATATGCCCAATCATTTCGATTAGTAATAACACCGGATGAATATATATTAAACAAGGTCTCCTTATTAGATTTCTTGTTACCGATTTCGAAGAATAAGTCGAAACTGTCATTTCTTGGATTTATCCAATCCCCATGTTCATTTGGAATTAATTTTTTCCATTTCATTGCTTCATTTCCTATCGAAGCATATTTTTTAACAATAGTTAATTTTTCTTCCCTTGTAAGGTAATCGCCTATGTCATTGTAATAAATGGTGGCTTTTTGCCCTGCTTGCTTAGGATTTTTCACCAACAAGGTAATAGCTATTGGCGTTCGTGAACCTGAACCAAATATTTTACCGCCTTCTTTGCGGGAAAGTTCACCGCTTGTCCGCTGGTTTCCTCTTAAATTAAAAACATGAATGGAAGAAAATTCTTTTTCCAAACATTTACGAAATCCTGATGTTGCGTTGCCATCAATCCAGGCTCCATTAGAAACAAAGCAAATAACCCCCCCATGTTTTGGATCGAGACGGTCTGAACTCCACCGGAAAGCTTTAATATAGGCGTCATATAGCGCTCGTTTCATTGCATTTGTTTCTGCTGCATATGTTCTCTCAATCATATTATCAAGTTTGGGATAGCTTTGATTTTGAGCCATGTCGTGGTAATCCTTCTGTCCAACCGAATAAGGCGGATTACCGATAATTACCCTTAGTGGTGCTTTCTTTTGTTTGGCAACCCTTGCTGAGTTTTTGGGAAACATTTCTGAAAATAGTTTTTCGCTTTCATCCGATTCGCCTAATTGGAAAGTATCGGTAAGACAAATACCATCAAATGATTGGTATGCTAGTTCATCAATTGCATCGTGGTAAGCGTTCTCAATGTTTACCGCAGCTATATAATAAGCCAGGAGAACTATTTCGTTGGCATGTATTTCGTGTTGGTATTTTCTGGACAGATCCTTTTTAGTAATCAAACCACTTTGCAGCAAACGCGTAACAAAAGTTCCAGTTCCGGTAAAAGGATCGAGAATGTGGATATTTTCATCGCTGATGCTACGTCCAAATTCTTGATGAAGTATATAATTTACCGAATGAATTATGAAGTCCACTATTTCCACTGGAGTATAAACAATACCTAATTTTTCAACCATCTTAGGGAAGGCGGCTTTAAAAAATTTATCATACAATTCAATAATGATCCGCTGTTTGCCCTCAGCATTGTCTATGCCTGAAGCACGCATTTTTACCGATTCATAGAATTTTTGTAATGTTTCAGTATCTTTTTCGATTGCTTGTGCTTCGAGTAATTCAAGCATTGTTTGCATGGATACCGAAATGGGATTGTTCTTTACAAAAGAATAATCTTCAAATAGGGCTTCAAATACAGGCTTGGTAATTACATGCTGCGAAAGCATTTCAACCGCTTCTTGCTGGGTAATGCTAGGATTGATATTTTTCTGTAATCCACCCAAGAAATTTGCAAAGGCTTTTTGGTGGGTTTTATCTTCTTTTATTAAACGGTTGATACGCTCCTCTTGTCGTTTGGCAATTTCAGCTACACTTTTTGCCCACTGTTCCCAATACCTACGATCACCAACTTTTTGTACCATACGGGCAAAAACTACATGTTGTAATTGCTCAAATTGTAGGGCTAATTGCTGACTGATATCTTTGCTTGTGCCTGAAGCTGCATCGGAATCAGCGGCAACGGCTTTTCCATTTTCAAAAGAATATTCCGGCCTGCCTACTAAAATTTGCTTAGGACGCTTTTTGTTTAATTCAATCTTATTAATAGTCGCATTAAAACGGTCATCGTGCGCTCGGAGGGCATTTAGCACTGTCCAAACTACTTTATACCGCTCGTTATTATCTAAGGCTTTGTCAGCTTCTACATCTGAAGGCACAACTACCGGAATAATTATATATCCATATTTTTTACCTGGGGCTTTCCTCATTACACGGCCTACAGATTGCACCACATCAACCTGTGAATTTCTCGCAGATAAAAACAAAACAGCGTCTAATGAAGGAACATCGACTCCCTCACTTAAACAGCGGACATTATTGAGTACCCGGCATTCTTTCTCATCACTCACTGATTTCAACCAGCCTAATAAATCATCACGTTGAGGAGCAGACATGGTTCCATCAATGTGTTGGGCAGCTACAGGCATCATTTGTTCTTTTTTTTCAGTGGGCAATGAACTTATGTAGGCATCCGTTGCTGCATTGAATGTTGAAGTTATCTTTTTTGATATTGCTATGGTTTGGCAAAATGCGACAGCCCTCCTCATTGGCTCAGGATCACTATCCTTAATTATGCCTTCATCTCCTAATATCTGTTTGGAAAGGGCATTGATACAACCAATTAGTTTGGAGGCATCGTCTGTATTAATTTCACTTTCTCTATCAGTTATCATTTTTTGTACAGCCGGAGGAACGTCTTTATCGCTAAGGGTAAGAATTAAAACTTTGTAATCTGTGAGCAAATCTTTGTCCACAGCTTCACCAAAACCAATGCGATAAATTTCTTCACCATAAAGGGAAATATCATCCATTGAACAAAGTATGGCTTCAGCTTGTGCCGCTTTGCTTTTGGTATCATCGCTGTAAAGGCGGGGCGTAGCTGTCATGTATAGCCGCTTTTTACCTTTAATAAAATTGTTGTCATGCACTTTAATAAAAGCAGATGAATCTTCGTTGCTTAATGTAACTCCTGTTGTGCGGTGGGCTTCATCGCAAATAATCAAGTCAAATTCACCAAAACTCTTGTTAGTTTTAAGCAACGCTTTCTGAGCTTTGGAAATAACCTCAATGGATTGATAGGTAGAGAAAACAACTGTTAATCCTGAATTACATTTGGTTTTAATGCTTTCAAATTGGTAGATAATATCTTTGACATTGGTAGAAGCAGGCAAGGCTAAATCCACTATGCTGAAACTGTCACTATCATCATTTTTTGTTTTTTTGCGGGATATTGCAGGGTCGGAACAAATACAGACAGCATTGATAGGTTCATTAGCATCGGTTGACCAGTCTCGTAAGGCTTGCCCTAGCAGAGAGATAGAAGGAACTAAAAATAAAATAAATCCTTTACCGTTGGTTTCTTTTTCAGCAATGCAAAGTGAATTAAATGTTTTACCTGTCCCACATGCCATAATAAGTTTGCCACGATCAGCTTTTTTAAAATATTCATGCGCTTTGTCTATGGCTTCTTTTTGATGTGGACGAATTGACTTTTTAGAAGTTCTTGAGAGTTCGCCTGATATACCTTTTTCGAGTTTTTCCCAATCAACTGGAGCTTCTAACAAATCGTATAAATTAAGCCGGGTAACAGGCGGATTTTGGTTTTTTATTGCTTCGGTTGCATTTGCACCCCATTTATTGGTTGTAGATATCCAAAGCCGATGAGCAAATCCAACCGATTTCAGGTTTTCATCTTTAAATTTTCTACTTGATGTGGAAAGAAAGGAATCAACTGCCGGCTTATCAATAATCGAGCTTTCCTGATAGCATTTACATTGAATTGCCCAATAATCCCCATCAAGAGTTAATGCCACCAGATCAATTCCAGTATCACTTCCACCTAAATCATTCTTGCTGGGAAAGTCATTCCACAACCAAACCTTTTTAAATCTGTAAGCATATTTAGGATCAGTTTGAAGATAAGTCTGCATCAGCCTTTCAAAACGGTAGCCCTTATCTTTTTCGGAGAAAGAAATTTTACGGTATTTATCAAGTAATGCATTAAAATTCATAAGTTAAGTTCCATGATCATTGAAACCTAGTAAACAGTACCTTCTATAATTTTGAGACGAGATATGAAGATGGGGGACAGTAATAGAATTAAAAATGAAGGAAATTACTGCAAATGGACGTGTCCTACGAAGCTCCATATATTCAAACCGAGAAAGAAGTAATTGCAGACAGCGGTAGTGCCTATAACACGAATTGCGAAAAATGGGAATAATTTATTAAGATTAAATGCTTGGGCAACATTTATTGTAACTTTACCACTGAAATTGATATTAAAGCCGATTAGTGGTCCGTTAGCCTTAAATAATTATAGCTAATTAACCTACTAAGGTATGTCAAACACTTGACTCACAAGCAACTTCTTAAAAATTTATATTTTTTAGAAAACATACATTATCTTAAAGATTCTTTTTTTTAAGATAATATTGTTCCGTAAACAACGATTATCTGCACCTTTGATTTTACCAAATGACAATCAATGTAGTCGAGATTTGCTGGAAAAGCGAATATGTAGCAGGTTTCACTCCGTACTGCGTAGGAGTAATCGAAGAAAAAATAAGATACGCTGGACATTTACTCCACCTACCAACAAATGATTCTAATTGCGATTCTGAGAATTATCGATTGAAACAGAGTATTAGAAATGGACATTAGAAGTGGGGCGCTGAGCAGTCATGCATGTGTAACTACTCCAATTATTTTATAATAAAATACTCTGAAAATTATAGTACCTAAGCACCTCCGCAGACTTCACAGCGCAACGCAGCATGTGTGCCATAAAATAGATCTGAACACTTTTTAAGGATTAGGCTAATTTCAGATAGGGTATCTTCACCCGAAATGAAGCCTCGCGTTATCTCACCGGCATCGTTTTCTAGCAAGAGGACTAATTTCCCTGTCGGAGAATCACTCTCTTTCAAACGATCCATTATGTCCGGAGTAGGCGATTCTATCATAACAGACTTAACCGAGTCAGTCTCATTTTCATTCAGGGTCGGATATCGGAAGAAAGTGCTTCGAGGATCCAGATTGTCGATCTTAAATATCCATGAATCTACTTCTGAGGGAAAAGACCAATCAACTCTCTCAACTGAATCAAAAAAGGACTTCTGATCGAGAAAAAGAGTTTTTAAATATGTCCAAAGCTTTTTCACACTGTGCAAGTTCGTCAAGAGAACCCACTTACTTCCGTCAAATGCATACGGAATTGTTGTTGAGGGTTTATCTCCGTAGGGAAGAGTGAGTTGTTTATGGATGATTGTGATAGCAGACTTCAGGAATAACTCAATGGCATGGCGCCGAAGGTAATTGATGGGCAGGCGCCCGTTTAACACATCACCTTTCTCGGGTAAAGACTCTTCTAGATTGTCAGCAGCTCTCTTAAAGGCTTCGCCAGTAGCGCCAAACCCGAAATCAATATGCGTATGTAAAGGGGTCAGCATGTAGTACATGTTAAAATCTTGCATAATTTATGGAAGTTATCAAGCACATACTACAGGAAGTTGTTTGCAGGTGTGAGAGAGACGGGAAAATATCTGATTAGCCGAGACATGTTTCAACCAAAATTCAATGATCTGGCCCAATCACTCAGCATGTTGCTTTGTATATGAAGAAACGCGCCATCGCCATTTAGGGCTGCCTTTAATGCACATCAAAACCATAAATTGAAATTTCTGTTATTTTTCAGGTGTAGGACTCTTTAGATGTCCTGGCCTACGCTTGACTTGACATCTTTCTTAGAAGAGGAAGGAGTATTTAAAAGCATTTCATTCCAATCCTTCCCAAAGCAAGGAATCTTGTTAATCATTTTGTAATTTTTATTTAATGTATTCTTTAAATAATCTCTCAGTTTATTCAATATATTCCTTCCTCCGTCATCATTATCAAGGCCGAAAACCACCGTGCTGCCTTCAGGGAGGTTTTCAATCGCTTTTAAGATCAATCCCGGTTGAGTCGGGTTAACTTCCCCCGCTATGGATATATAGCGTGTATTTTCGTTATTAAATATGGCTTGATAGGACATTGCATCAATCGCACTTTCACAGATAACGAGGTGTTCATCCGACGAATAATTATTGCTGCACCACAACCCCTTTACGCCACCCGGCGCAAATCCCGTAAACCCCTTGTTCTTGACCTCGTACCCACAAAGGCCCTCATCATCATAATGGGGAAATAAAGTGTTCCTGTGGTCATCTATAGCCATACAACCATGAAACCGAGGGCTTTCTTTCAGTCCTCGGGTTGTTAAATAAGGTGTGCTATTGCAGATCGTCGCCTTAGAATACTTCTCTTTCATTAATTTGCGATTCCTGACCAGAGGAATAGGTTCAGGATAATTCATTTCTTTCCTACTGTCCTGGTTCTTGGATGTTCCCATCCACTCACGCAATATTTTCCGAATATCCCCCAGGTTGCCCGCGCCTCTATGCTGAAGAAAATCTATGATTGTTCCGTTATCATGGTTGTCTCTTACAGAAAAATAAACCCAGGTCAGCCCCTTTTTGGAGATTATTATTTTGTCCCCATCAAAATGACGCATGACAATGGAATTACGGGAGCTTTCTTTCTTGTCAAAAAAATATCCTCGATCCCCCGCAAATTCAGTCAAGCTGATCGACGTTTTGAACTGAATCAGCTCATCACCATAAGGCATGCTCTACACCCCCTATGTCCGGTTCTGTGCCTAAGGAACGGTACTTATCCGATTTTCCAATGGTAAATACATTTTGTTCAATTTCCTGCCTAATTTCTTCTTGCGTGACTATAATATTGCTCAAATTAAGATTATCTCTGATAATGAAAGGGGCCATCTTCTTTTTATAATTATAAACCGGAAATTCCGTAACGGTAACAAAAGGGCTGTTTGGTATCTTTACATAGGCGTGAAGATCGGCCAGGATCATAAAGTCAGAGTTCAAAAGCAGCGGTTGCCGCTTCCTTCTGGAAGTCATTGAAACACCATCCCGGTAGTTTTCAACCCCCATACTATGCGTTTCTTCCGTTTCGATAATTTCCGTATCCCCAATTTTACGGACAAGATATTGTGCAGTGTCAGGATCGGAAACGGCAAACATAATGGAAGTACCACAGGCATTGACGATGGTATTGGCAATGTCGGGAGTGTATAGCTTCCTCAGTTGCCCCATGTCCTGAATTCCGATCCAGCAGGATCCGCCTTTACTTCTTGAAACCGTTAAGAGGTCTTTTATACTTGATAGTCTCTGAAGGCTTCCAAACTCATCGAGAATAAAAAATATCCTCCGGTTAAGATCGTCAGGCAAAGACAATAATTTCTTACCCAGGTAATCAATAAACAATGACAAGATGGGGCGAAGGGTGTCTTGAGTATCCGCCTGATTTGTCACGAAGATAAAGCCGTAATCTTTCGAGTTAAGCCATTCTATAAGAGAAATACTTTCCGAACTGTCATTCATGAACTGGAATGCCTGGGCGTATTGCATCATCGTTGCGAATATTCCCTTTGCCTGAGGGCTGTCAGGATTTTCAACAAAACGAGCGCCTGCTTTCCCTTCAGGGATCGAAATAAGGGCCTTATAAATATCCGCCCCTGGTTGTGTAACGGCTTTCCATATACCCTCGTTGGTCCTCATGTCCTCTTTCCATAGATAATGAA
>JAQVYH010000108.1 GCA_029004515.1 Eubacteriales bacterium
GCAGAAACAACTCTTTGCATTCCGACTGGATGATCATTATGACCGCTTGCTTAGGTCTGCTAAGCTGATTCAAATTAACTGCCCTTATACGAAAGAGGATTTCAAGAAGGCACTTGTTGATGTTATAAAGGCAAATGAGTATGATGAAAACCTTTCTGTTCGTCAGACCTTGTTTGTGGATGGTTTTGGTTCCTGGGGTTCAGCGGAGCCAGTAGATATGTTTGTTGCACCCATTCCCAAAGGTAAGACAAGCTCGGAGTACAACAAAAAGGGACTCCATTGCTGTGTAACATCTTGGAGAAGAATATCGGATACCACACTTTCTCCGAGAATCAAGTGCGGAGCCAATTACATCAACAGCCGTGTCGGTCAGAGAGAGGCACTTCGTAATGGTTATGATTCTTGCATTTTTTTGAATGATGTCGGTAAGGTATCAGAAGGTCCCGGTTCCTGCTTCTTTATTGTTGTGAACGGAACATTGATCACATCAATGCTGACTGATAGCGTTTTGGAAAGTATTACGAGAGATACGGTTATTAAACTTGCAAAGGCAAATGGCATTCCTGTTGAGGAAAGAACCATTGACAGAACCGAACTTTATACTTGTGATGAAGCGTTCCTTTGCGGTTCTGCTATGGAAATTACGCCAGTCCTCTCTATTGATAAATATGTTGTTGGTTCTGGGGACGCCAGGAAGATTACGACAAAACTGCACCATTTATATTTAGACGCAGCAAGAGGAATGAATGTGAATTTGATGAATTGGGTCACTCCTATTTATTGAAATTGTGGGGTTACAATGGAGAGAGAATACATAGATGGTCTTGTTTCGGTTATCATGCCAATATACAATGCTGAGAAATACTTAGCTGGTACATTGACCTCAATATTTGAACAAGATTATAGGAATATTGAAATAGTTTTAGTGGATGATTGTTCCAGGGACAAATCCGCAGAGATAATTGCCGGTTTTCAAAAAACGCATCCGGAGATTATCTATTATCTGCAAGAGAAGAATATGGGTGCCGGAGCTGCCCGCAACAAGGCATTAGAGCTTGCAAAGGGAAGATATGCGGCTTTTCTGGATAGCGATGATATGTGGATGCCGACAAAGATTCAGAAGCAACTCAATTTGATGTCTGAAAAGCAATCGCCATTTTCCTATACAGCAATAGAAATGATAGATGAAAATAATACCACAATCAAATCAAAGCGCAACATCAGAGAAACCTGTGATTATCGGTACTTACTTCATAACACGATAATAGCAACATCCTCTGTTGTAATTGACCGTTCAGCTCTTGGAGATTTTCGTATGCCCTTACGCCGAGGTGGTCAAGATTACGCTACATGGCTTATGCTTTTGAGAAATGGTGCAGTTGCGTGTGGTATCAATGAGATGCTGGTTAGGTACAGAGTTGCAAGCGGTTCTCTCTCATCTAACAAATTCAAGAGCATAAAACAAGTGTGGGAAATACAAACCCAGGACGAAGGTATTAACAAGATTAGTGCAGCGTTTCATGTGTTTTGCTTTGGGTTCAATGCATTTAAGAAGTATTTTATGTGAGGTGTGCTATGAGCAAGATATGTGTAATTGGTCATTTTGGATTTGGGAAAACGCTTTTGAACGGTCAAACAATTAAGACTAAAATCATTACTGAAGAAATCGAAAATAGATTTGGTAAAGAAAATGTTGTTTTGTTAGACCTTGCTGGAGGAGTTAAGAAAATCCCGTATTTGCTATTCAAAATTCCAATGGTATTGGCAAAATGCGACAATTTAATAATGATGCCGGTGGAAAATGGATTAGAGTTCCTTACTCCCGTTCTTAAAGTGTGGAATACTCTTTTCAAAAGAAAATTGCACTATGTTGTCATAGGCGGTTGGCTTCCTCAATTCATTTCCGATAAAAAATGGCTTCAAAATGGATTAATGTGTTTTCATGGTATTTATGTTGAAACAAATACTATGAAGGCGGCATTGGAAAAAATGGGACTTGATAATCTGGTTGTTTTGCCAAATTGCAAGAAATTAGACATTCTCCCAGAAGATAAATTGGTTTTTCCGAATGGAGTACCATTTAGGTTATGCACTTTCTCCCGTGTGATGAAAGAGAAAGGAATTGGCTCTGCTGTACAAGCAATAATGAAAGTGAATGAACAGCTCGGATATGTTGCGTTTTCTTTGGACATATACGGACAAATTTGGGAGGACAGCAGAGCGTGGTTTGAAAATATACAGAATGACTTTCCATCCTATGTTTCTTATAAGGGATGTGTAGATGCTGATAAGAGTGTGGCAACACTGCAGGATTATTTTGCTTTACTATTCCCAACTCACTTTTATACAGAGGGAATCCCAGGGACGATAATAGATGCGTATGCAGCCGGAATACCTGTGATTTCGGCAAAATGGGAAAGTTATTCTGATGTTATAGATGAAGGTAAGACTGGTATAGGATATGAATTTGATAATCTGCAAGCATTAGAAAATGTGCTATTACAAGTAGCAAGCAACCCGAAAATGTTGTTAGATATGAAAGTAAACTGCGTTGAAAAGGCAAAAGGATATATTCCTGAAACGGCAATTTCAAAATTGACCGAAAAATTCGGGGGGGGGGGTATAACAATAACCTCTATCCATTAAAGTTATGTACCTTTTCCCGTGTGATGAGAGAAAAAGGTATTGAGGATGCCATAAATGCAATTATTGAAATCAATGAATCTTTAGGTTATACAGCGTTTTGCTTGGATATATACGGTCAAGTGTGGGATGAGTATAAGGAACGCTTTGATTGCATACAAAAAGACTTCCCGGACTATGTACATTATTGTGGTGCTGTTAATGCAGACCGGAGTGTGGAAGTGCTAAAAACATACTTTGCTTTGCTCTTTCCCACATATTATGAGGGTGAAGGATTTGCTGGAACATTGATAGATGCTTATTCTGCCGGAGTTCCTGTAATAGCAACGGACTGGAGATACAATTCAGAGCTTGTCACCGATAGAACGGGTTTTACATATCCCACAGGCAACCAGAAAGCGTTTATTGAGATATTAACGAAAGTTGCAGTCAATCCCTCTTTGGTGCTTAGAAAAAAGAAAAATTGCTTTGAAGAAGCAAATAAATTCCGAATTGATAAGGCTATTCAAGTATTGATAAGAGAATTGGAAAGTGAGTAAAGCGTATGGGTGTTTCGATATACAAGATAAAGAAATGGTATAAGATGATGACAGGTCAAAGCATTTCCCATGTAAATCAAGGAGTGGGAACCTGCTATTCAAAAACCGAAGTTCGTGGGTACTATAATGATTTGACCGAAAAGGTCACAAAGGATGCCCCCGAAATTCTTGTGCCGAAATACCATGTAGATACTGGCGAAGAAATCTATTTTTCTATTGGAATTTTTCAATATGGGCTGGCTGCTTATGATTTGTTTCTTAAAACAAAAGATGAATCCTATAAGGCAAAATTATTAGCCTGTGCGGATTGGGCAGTAGATAATCAGCAAGAGGATGGTAGCTGGGTGACATTTGCATATGAGAATCCCGAACATCCGTATTCTTCTATGGCTCAGGGCGAAGGAATTTCCATGCTTATAAGAGCGTACATAGAAACGAATCAGGAAAAGTATCTTGGAGCAATCAAAAAGGCAAAGGTATTTATGCTCAAGCCAATCAACGAGGGCGGTGCTACTAATTATTCTGGCGAGGATATATATTTGTATGAATGCACTCACGACCCATTGATTTTGAACGGATGGATATTCTCCTTGTGGGGACTCTATGACTATTGCAAGTATTTTGCAGATGCAGAGGTTCAAAAAGTCTTAGACGCAACGCTCTGTACTCTTGTAAAGAAGCTGCCGGAGTTTGATATTGGGTATTGGAGCAAATACGAGGATGGAAAGCGAATTTGCAGTCCGTTCTATCATAAACTCCACATTGCACAGCTTCGAGTTATGTATGATTTGTTTGGTGATAAGGTGTACCAAGAATACGCTGACAAATGGGAAAGGTATCAAAATAGCTTTTGGATGCCCAAGAGAGCATTTTTAAAGAAGGCGTTTCAAAAGGTGTTTGAGTGAGGGCTTTTTATAAATAATCAGAGGGAGAAGCGCTATGAGTAAAAAGGCACATTTTTATGTGAATTATAATAATATGGTTGTTCTCAAAGGATATTTGGATATAATTAAAAATGCTTTGGTCGCAAATGAATTTGAATGCGATGATGTTATATGTTTGGATGATTTAGACAAAAACGACCTATATGTTTTTCCAATGGGAATTGATGCTTTTAAGTATTACTGGAAAGGATATAAACACTTTATTCTTTGGCAACAAGGAGTCACTGCAGATGAGTCATACATGAGAAATCAAAGCAAATTGAGATATTCTATGTTAAATTATATTGATTGTTTTGCAATGAAAAAAGCAAAGATGATTTTATTTTGCTCGGATTTCATGAAAAAGCACTATGAAAATCTGGCTAATCAATCATTTTCACATAAATCGTATTTGATGCCTTGCTACAATGAAGAACTCTCTCTAACAGATATTGATAAGAAGGATTATGACAAAAAATACTTTGCATATGTAGGCTCTTTGGATTTATGGCAGTGTTTTGATAAGATTGCCGCACTTTATAAAGAAATCGAAAATATTTATCCAGAGGCACGTTTTAAAGTTTTGACATTTTCTGTACAGGAAGCTGTTGAAAAGATAGAAGCTCTTGAAATTAAGAATTATGAAGTTAAGAGCGTAAAAAAAGAGGAAGTACAGAATGAATTAAAAGATGTAGTTTATGGATTTGTTATTCGTGAAGATTCTGTTGTGAATCGTGTTGCTACTCCTACAAAATTATCATCTTATTTGTCAGTTGGTATAATTCCAATTTTTAGCACAGTACTGGAGGATTTTAGCAGAATATCGCAGAGCATGAAATATGTTATACCATTAGATGAATCTATGAATGTATCCAGTATAGTTGATAAGATAGACAAGAGAGTTGAAAAAGATATATTAAGACAAGAGTACATAAACTTGTTCTCAACTTATTATGGTACAAAATATCACATTGCCCAATTAGTAAAATTGGTGAAAGGAATATTTCAATGACCCAGTCTATAGTGAGGAGCAAGAAAGCTATCAACTTTTTTGCACTGTTTCCTATAATTATGACAATTTTATCCCCATATTCCTTAACGGACGGTGGAGGTGTTTATATTTGTGATGTTTTGTTAGTGTTGATGGCATTATATCTGCTTACCGCTAAAAGCATTATCTTTTATAAGCCACTTTTCGCATTGTTGGCTATTGATTGCTTGTTGACATTACTTGCGTTTTTGTTCACGGAATCTTCTAACACTAATCTTCTTTTAGCAGCAAAGGTTGCTGTTGTGTTCACGCTATACTTATTTGTTTATAGTAAGATTTGGTCTTGCGACATTAAGGAATCTTTCTTACGTGTTGCAGAGCTAATTGGCATAATTTGTGCAGCTTTAGCCATACTTCAATTTATCTTTGCTTCTATGGGCTTCAACTTTTATGATGGTAAATTATTTTTGCCATTAGGAGAAGGGAGCTATTTTGGAGGCTTATTCGATAGAAACACAAAAGATTTACGAGTACATTCATTTTTTGAGGAACCATCATATTTGGCTTTTTTTTAGTTACCGATAATTGCACATTTAGTGCAAGAAAAGAAATATGTAAAAACTATTGTATGCGCCATTTCATGTGTAATATCGGGTTCTATGATAGGCGTTTTGGGACTGATAATCGTTTTATGCTCAATGCTGCTGTTGGACAGTAAGCTTGAAAAAAAGTATAAAATCCGTTTTCTGATATTGATGATTGTTGCGGTTTTGGCATTGATTTATGTGTATAATAGCAATCTTAGTTTCAAGGCACTCATTGATTATTATATACAACGCAGTATGAGCATAGAATCATCGAGTACACGTTCTGATTCGTCATTTTCACAAAGAATAATGGGAAACAGTGAATTATTTGACAAGTATAATATCCTTAATAAATTTGTAGGTGTTGGATTTAATCAATACTCGCTGTATTTTGAAATATTTAAGGATTACTCAAATGATTTTGTGTCCAACTTGTTGAATTTTGGCTATATAGGCATAATTTCGATGATCACTGTTCTTCTTATTATATTTAGAAGATCAACTGGACATGGAAGAGTCTTTGCTCTGATTTTTATACTTCTATTATCGGTTGACCACGCTTGGTTTGGAACGATGTTTTTCTATATACTTACATGGGTTATCGTGAAATCGGATTTGCAGCAGACAACAATGTATTTGAGAATGAGGTTATAGTATGAAATTGGTATATAGTATTGTAAATATATTGCGGGGGGGTATTTCTACTAATACTTATCTCCCCCAATAGAGAAAATTTAATCGAAGAAATTCTATATTGGTGCAAGATGAACAAAATTAATTTCACCAATATAACTTTGCTTAGGTTCATCTATTTAATCACGGTGTATAAGGAATATCGCAATCTGATATATTATAGGTTGGCGAGGCAAGGTGTAATATTCCGAATTTTATCAAGTATATTGATGTTGTTTTTACCAAGAATGGAGTCACTTCAAATATATGCAGATAAGATAGGATGGAATTTTTACATTGAGCATGGTGTCGGAACCATAATTTCGGCTGAATGTATAGGTGAGAATTGTTGGGTAAATCAATCAGTCACCATCGGATATAATTTGGACAATAAGGCACCAACTATTCAAAATGGTGTGCGTATATGTACAGGTGCAACAGTGTTAGGAGGAATAACCGTTGAAAATAATTCAATTATCGCTGCTGGGGCTGTTGTGTTGAGAAATGTTGAAGAAAATAGTGTCATGGCGGGTGTTCCAGCAAAACTTGTCAAATACAATTTGGAGCATAAACTATGGATCGGTCATGGTTATTGACACAGCAGATGAATTTGAAAGTGCATAACTACCATTGAATGAAAAAGGATTATGACTCGTGTTGCTGTAGAAACCATAAGATGTAACTGGGCTTCATGTTATAAAATGATAATTAGAAAGCGGAGGGAAATCAGTGAGAATCGGTATATTGACATTTCATAAACCAATTAATTACGGAGCATTTTTGCAAGCATTTGCTCTTTCGACACAACTTTCAAACAAATTTAAAGAGAGCCATGTGGAAATTATTGATTACATCGCTCCGTTAGAGAAAAAGAAAATATTTATTAATGTGTTGTGGGGAGTAAAACATTATGGATTTTTAAATGGAATCCGAGATTTATATAAGATTAATTCATTTAATAATGCATACAAGGTACTTGCGCTTTCTCAGAAAAACCACTTTGATGACCTGAATGACTTGTATAAATTTATTGATAACACATATGATCTGTTGATTATAGGTAGTGACGCTGTGTTTAATTGGAAACAAAATGGTTATCCTACTGCTTTTATTCCGATATATTCATTTAAACGATGCAAAGTTGTCAGTTATGCTGCTTCGGTTCATGGATTGAGATATTTGGATGAACCCAAAGGACGAATAGATGAATGTGGTCAATCATTTGATAAGATGTCCTTG
>JAQVYH010000109.1 GCA_029004515.1 Eubacteriales bacterium
ATTGTGTTAAAGAGAATATCCGCACCAGCTTCAGTAACAAGCTTATCATATACGAGTTTTAAATGTTCAGGGTCTATAGCAACCCAATCAACGTCGCCAGGCTTTACATGGTCAACTCCGGCATTTGAAGCATTGAATATCTCCTGTGCAATTCCTTTATATATAACCTGCTCCTTGTCAGAGAATGGACACCATGTTGGAACAAGACCCATTGTACTCATACCACCAAGACAGCCAGTTGCTTCGATGATAAGTGTTTTTGCGCCTTTTCTTGCAGCAGCAATCGCAGCACTGCATCCAGCAGGGCCACCACCAGCTACAATTACATCATAACTGTCATTGAGCTTGATCTCCTGTGGTCTTAAAGTATATGTTTTCATAATGCTCTCTCCTTTTTATGTAGAACTAATTATTATCTGTTATTAATTTGTATTCCATAGAGTCTACAAGGGCAATGCAGCTTGCCTCAACAATGTCTGTTGAAACGCCCATTGTTGACCATGTTTCATTTCCGTCAGTAGATTCTATCAGAACCCTTACTTTAGCAGCGGTGCTTGTATTAGAATCAATAACGCGCACCTTATAGTCTGTAAGAGATACCTCGGCAATTGATGGATAAAAGATTTCAAGTGCCTTTCTCAAGGCTTTATCAAGGGCATTTACAGGACCGTCACCTTCTGCAGCGGCGTATTCGCATTTATCACCAACGCTTACACGAATAACGGCAGATGCGTTAAATCCATCGCCCTTTGTCTCTTCTATTACCTTAATATCATCAATAGAAAATGGTTTTTTATAATCAGTTAGCTGGCGTATTGCCACGATACGAAATGTACCGTCAGCCGCTTCAAACTGGTATCCCTCATTCTCCATATTTTTAACTGTTTCAACCATCTGTTGAACCTCTGTTGTGTCCTTGGAAACATCATAGGACAAAGCTTGTAGCTTATGAGTTATGCTGCTTCTGCCCGCCATTTCAGACATAAGAAGTCTGCGAAGATTTCCTATGGTTGTCGGGTCAATATGCTCATATGTTCTTGAATTTTTACAAACACCGTCAATGTGCATTCCGCCCTTATGTGCGAATGCATTTCTGCCAACATATGGGGTCCTGTCACTAACGCTCATATTGGCAGTTTCTGCAACGAATCTGCAAAGAGAATATATATTTTTGATGTTTTCCTCAGGAACACATTGAATATTGCGTTTAAGTTGTAGGTTGCATATAACAGTAGAAAGATTTGCATTTCCACTTCTTTCGCCAAAGCCATTTATTGTACCCTGTACAACATCTGCACCAGCCATAACTGAAACAACTGAATTTGCTACTGCCATACCCGTATCATTATGGGTATGTATTCCAAAAGAGATACTAATCCTATCTTTAACCTCTTTAGTAATGCTCTGGACCTCATCAGGGAATGAGCCGCCATTTGTATCACACAGACAAACTCCACTAGCTCCAGAATTTTGAGCAGCAATAAGCGTACTGATAGCATATTCAGAATTTGATTTAAACCCATCAAAAAAGTGTTCTGCATCAAAATAAACCTGTTTGCCCATCTTGCACAGATATTCTACCGTATCTTTGATCATTTCAAGATGTTCTTCTAGTGAAATCTCAAGAATTTCAGAAACATGAAAATCCCATGCTTTACCAAAGATAACGACTGTATCGCAATTAGAATCGATTAATGCCTTAACGGCTGGGTCACTAATAGCTGATAAGTCTTTTCTTCTTGTACTACCAAATGCAACAAGCCTTGCAGATTTAAGCGGAATTGACTTCATTCGCTCAAAGAATTCAGCATCCTTTGGATTGGAAAATGGATTTCCACCCTCGATAAATGAGACACCAAAATCGTCAAGTGCTTTTGCAATATTAACTTTATCTTTTACGGAAAAGGTTATGCCATTTGCCTGTGCGCCATCACGCAAGGTGGTATCCCATATTGCAACTTTTCTCATTTGTAATCCTCCGATTGTTGCCAATCAATTGGTTTAATATTATTTGAAACTAGAAATTCATTTGTTTTAGAAAAATGCTTGCATCCAAAGAAGCCTCTATAAGCTGATAATGGGCTTGGATGAGGTGATTTGAGTATAAGATGCTTCGGATTTGTGACACACTGCGCCTTGCGCCAAGCATTAGCTCCCCATAGGAGGAATACCATTGGTTCTTCCCTTTGATTCAGCAGTTTAACAATGCTATCTGTAAACTGCGCCCAACCAATCTTTTGATGGGAGTTAGCCTCATGAGCCCTCACTGTCAGCGTTGCATTCAAAAGGAGAACACCCTGTTTAGCCCAGCCCTCAAGATAGCCACTATGTGGCATTTCACAGTCAATATCGTCGCTAATCTCCTTGAAGATATTAACGAGGGATGGCGGTATCTTAACACCTTTATTAACTGAAAAAGCTAAACCATGAGCTTGTCCTGGCTCATGATATGGATCCTGGCCTAGTATAACAACCTTAACATCGCTATAATCAGTATATTTAAGTGCATTAAAAACATCACAAACAGCAGGGTAAACAGCGTTTGAGCTACGTTCGCTTTGCAATGTTTCCATTAATTTTATATAATATGGTTTATCAAACTCTTCTTTGAGTAATTCATTCCAGCTATTTTCAAAATTCATCATAATAAAAATCACCAGTAAATATTGTATCACAACCATATATAAAAGTCAATTTTAAGATTGACTTTTATATATAAATATGCTATTATTTTTGAGTGATAGGAGCGATAATCATTGATTGAAAATTTTATGAAGTCAGCACTTGCGCAAGCAGAAAAAGCTGCACAAATTGGCGAAGTGCCAATCGGAGCTATAATAGTTAAAGATAGCAAAATAATTGCACGAGGATATAACAAAAGAGAATACAAAAAAAACGCCCTCTATCACGCAGAAATAATCGCTATAGAGAAAGCGTGCAAAAAGCTTAATTCATGGAGACTTTCAGGCTGTGAATTATATGTAACTCTTGAGCCTTGCCCTATGTGCATGGGTGCGATTATCAATTCAAGAATCGACAAGGTGTACTTTGGTGCGTATGATAAAAAAGCTGGTTCATGCGGCTCAATAATCAACCTTAATGACTATCCCTACAATCATCATCCAGAAATAACCGGTAGCATACTCCAAAACGAATGTAGCAGCATCCTGTCAACCTTCTTCGCAAACCTTAGAAAGCAGAAGAAAAATTAATCATCCATATGGAGAAGTATCGAAGTGGTCATAACGGACATGACTCGAAATCAAGCGAATATAACGGAACAAAAAATAGCCGAAATCCCTATGAACACTGGGCTTTTACAATTAAATAGTTTATGCGTTTTTAGCAGTTCCCAAAGAAAGTTCCCAATTTTGTGCAAACTTTCTGCGGCTGTTAATATATAAGGAAGGGTGTCCGAGAGGCTTAAGGTGATAGACTCGAAATCTATTGTGCAGCAATGCACCGGGGGTTCAAATCCTCTCCCTTCCGCCATTTATAAGGCTTGCAGGGTTTTCTGTGAGCCTTATATTTTTTTGGGGAACTCTGGGTTTTAGAAATTCGCTACACCCGATAACGTAGTTAGTGACATTGTTTTTGAACTTGCATCCAAATGTGAATATGTGTTTGCTGTTGTTGCAAAATCGCTGTGTCCAAGCCATGATTGAATATCTTTCATGGTAACGCCGTTTTCCTTACCCTTATTTAGCAGTAACGATGCACAAGTGTGGCGCAAATCGTGGAAACGTATCAGCCGAAACCCATTTTTCTCAAGAAACCGTTTGAAAGCAGTTGTGATATAATTCGGTAAAACTAAGCCACCCAATTCGTCTACCATAACATAATCCAACCATCCCTTGCTGTATGAACGCTTGAATTTCTTGCGGTATCCTTCCTGCCGTTCTTTCAGTTGCAAAAGTCTTGCCTTAATATCGGGGTCAAGCGGTAATGCTCTCAGACTCGATTTTGTTTTTGCCCTGTCTTTTGCAACGATGATTTCCTTGCCATCTATCCTCGGTGTGGTGACGATGTGGTTAACGTAAAAAATATCATTCTCAAAGTCAAATGCTGACCAACGCAATCCGACGATTTCACTTCGCCTAAGTCCGTAGAATCCGCCAAACAATGCAGGAAGCTCCAACTTTGTATCCTTTGTGGCTTGAAATAAGTTGTTTACCTCTGTTGTGTCATAAAATTTTCCTACAAAGTGATTTTTTTCTGGCTTATCCACTTCATCAATTGGATTGACCTTGATATATCCTTTTTTTCTTGCATGGCACAATGACAATCGAATAATAGCATGGTAATGAATTACTGTTGTCGGTTTCACTCGTTCAAGCTGAACATCATAAAAATCCTGTATGTCTTCCGCCTCTAACTCGCCCAAAGTTATTCCCTTTTCTCTGAAATACGGCTCTATTGGTGAAGCTACCGAACTGCAATATCCCGAATATGTGGTGTCCTCAATTTTCTTCTTTCTCTTTCGAGTTAGCGGCAGGTACTTTACAAGGTAATCAGCGAAAAGCATACGTTCAACCTGTTCGGTAGTTAAATCATCAAGTGTTGCCTTTTTCAAAAATTCCGTTGGCAATGGCTGTGACTTAGGTCGAGGCGTCAAGCCAGCTGGAACAGTGAGAGCGTTGACATATAAATCCCTTGGAGGTATCACGAAGCTGCGTTCTATTTCTTTCAGCATTGCCTCTGCTCGTTTTTTGTTTCCTCGTATTGGTAGTTTCGTCGAAAACCATTTATCTTTACGTTTACCATCTTCTGTGTAATACACAATCACGGCATAATAAAGACCTTTTTTCTCTCTTAGATATCCTGCTATATTCAAAATAAATCCTCCTTCTTAGCAATAAATTGACACCTACCATTGACAATAATAATTATATCAACATATATGTGGTGCCGTCAAATTTTTATGTATTTGCATTTATTAAAAAATCAATAATATTAATCTTTGTAATTAGATAAGCCCTGCCAACTTTTACGCTATCAATCTTCTTTTCTTTTAAAATTTTGTAGCCTGTCTTTATGCTGATACTACCCAGCAATTCACACATTTGCTCTACATTCAATACATCTGGATAATTTTTAAGCATTTTCAGGTATGCTGATTTTTTTCTTTTTTCTTCGGTCATATCACACCCTCCAATTGCTGTTCCAAGACTGGCATAAACATGGAGCAGTTTGCGCCATCATGATAAGTAAGATGCGGGCAAAATGTACTGCGGCTATCTAAAAGATAAGTTTCCTGCCCTGTTTTACAGTTAGGGCATAGCTGTTTTTGGTTTTCGGTTAAAGTTTTATTTTTCATAAGATACCTCTTTCTACTTTTATCTAATATGCTCAAACGGCTTAGAAACAGTCTCCTCGTTGGCTCGGCAATATTCAGTATACCGAAGTTTTATCGCCTCAAAAAAATATGGGTAAAACTCGCAATCGAACAATTCATAAGGTTTTGAGCTTTGCTCGTTGCCTTTCTCCACCTAACCATTCCATAGATCAAATGCAAGGCGGCATAGTTTGTATGTTGTCCCGGTTTGCCATCCTGCATGAAGTCCCTCCGGCGTAATACATCTTTCGTTGAAATCAAAAAAGGTGCCGATATTTCGCCTAATTTCTTTGCAAATCCCCATTGTGTAGAAAATGCATGGTGATAAGAATCATCATTTTTGGTCTTGGCAAGCATTTGAGTGTAAAAAGATTTGTGTTCCTCGTTTACAAATCGAATTTTATTCATCACAATAACCTCCTTCTCTTAATTTTTTGACATTAGAAATAAGCAGACAAAAGCTATCTGTTTATTTCAAATATCAAAACAAAATGCTATATCGGACGGCTGATTGCAAGTCAACCCACAGGAGTTTCACCTTTCCCCATACTGATGGCGAACCGTTCAATGCTGTGAAGCGTTCAAAACGGGAGTATCTGCCCGGAAACAAAGTCATGACCCATAGGACTGCTGCCTATTTTACGGCTCATATTACTCGCTCACCTGCACTTTTAAATAAGTGCGTGGGTCATGGCGTATTCACCGCTCGGCTCATTTGTACCGGAACGTATCCGACTGCCCTATACTGCGTAAATTTACGCTTTCTTTTTCAAGGTTCAGTTACCGGAAGATACCGGCGGCGCTTTACCACCGTTTTCTGCAAAGCAGAAAATTATGAAAAGGCTTTTTATAAGCCTATAAAAGCACACCTTCCGATATGCTTTTATAGAATTACAAATAACCTGTAACGGGAATGCGGAAAGGGTACACATTCCCACACAGGTTTAAAAACTATGCGACCTTAAATTTAAGGATTTTTGTAATCAGCTTTGTTTCCAGTCTGCGACGCATTTCTTCATCAACAACTACATAACTGTTACCGTCCTCGTCGTATAGCTTCCTTGTTGATAATTGTGCTATGTAGCCTTCATACCGTTTCAAAACGGCATTTATGGCATCAACATTGCCATTTACAGCCGCCACAATAACAGGAAACGAAAGCACTGCATCATTCTTCGGCATTGGTTTTACCTCCCATATACGTTTTTAGTTTGTTTAAGGATTTGGACCGTTGATATTGCACTGTACTTTGAGCCACATCCAAACTTTCCGCTATTTCCTTATCAGTCATATCGAGAAAATATGCAAGCAGAATAATTGCAAGGCTTCTTACAGTTAACTTTGACAACGCTTCGGCAAGTAAATCACTTTCGACATCAATCTCAAAGCCGCAGGCCATAAATTTATTTATGTCGGTCGGATACTTGTCCATTGTCATCAGCACATCAATTTCTCCCAGTGGCATTTCCGAAAACAAGACTTCATACTTTTGCCTATTTTTCATATCTCGCAAAATATTCCTTGTTTCGTTTTTCAATAGCTGCTTGCAAAAGCTGTCAAATTGATGTTCAACAGTTTTCCTTTGGGAAGAAGATAGCTCCATAGAGTTCACCTCCTTCCGTTTCCGCAAGGCGGTTTCTTTCCCTTTCACTCACTATCACACCTGTTAACATCAAAAAAACCAACTTTTTAGAAAAAACTTTTAAATTTATAGAAAAGAACATAATATGACCCTCCAACTCTCCTGTTTTTGGAAGTTGGAGGGCAGGGGGAGAACGGCAATGTAGGGGAAAGAAAAAAGCGTAATCATTCCCAAGCGGAATAATTACGCATAAATAATTCGTATTTGTTACATCTGTCAGTTCTACATTTAGAACAGTTTGTCCCGTTTGATTGGCTACGTTTTTTTTGGCGGCATCACAATAAAATACTGACTATATAATTTTAGACGGGACACAAAAAATCCCCCCTACCCGCAAAGGGAAGGAGGGAAAATAGTAGACACAACGATTTGCCCGCCAACCATTTGCTTTTTTTATTAGGCGGGATCGATTTTTTTATATGATATTTTAATTCTTATTTTAAAGCTCTGTCATATCCTTTCAAAAAACTTAAAAAACAGTTAAAATATATATGAGGTGAACTGACAGTGCAAAAAAGCAAGAACAACTTAGGTAATATTATTAAGCAGGC
>JAQVYH010000110.1 GCA_029004515.1 Eubacteriales bacterium
TTTCTTTTTCATATTCTTGGATATGTCTGTATTCTCGTGGCATAAAAAATCCCCCTATGGTAGTTTCTTTTATTCTACCATAAGGGGTCTGTTTTTTCTATTGTCCGTTTTTACTGGACTTGTTCATCACATTGAACAAGTCTTTTTTATTGTTAACAACCAATAAACCGCCTGATATGCAGGTGGAAACAAAGATACTTAGCTTGGAGATAAAACCTCCTTGTGTTAAAATGATGTAGGTTGCCGCCCGCATCAAAAACACAAGGAGGATTTTGTTTAGTAATAAAAAGGGGCTGTAGCGAAATGCGCATACCCATTGCATGAACAAACTTCACCTAATAAGACATTTATGATAGTAAGTGTTGCTACTATAAGCCAT
Source organism: Eubacteriales bacterium (assembly GCA_029004515.1). Lineage (GTDB taxonomy): Bacteria > Bacillota > Clostridia > Monoglobales > UMGS1388 > UMGS1388. The sequence continues at coordinate 380 of JAQVYH010000110.1, forward strand.
AACGGAAGTGTTTTGCGAAGCAAAAAGTGCGAAAGTGAAGGCTTTAGCGATGATGGAACATCGCACGCTTCGGGTATTCCGTTGGTTCAGTTTGCAATTTTACGTCATTTTTCGTCAGCACAAAAAGGGGCTGTAGTCAACCCGATTTCAAAAATCGTTTTGCTACAGCCCGCTAGTTAGTTATAAGTTAGAATTAATGTCCGCCAAAGCTTGATGAGATATCATCGCCTGCAACCTGCTCAACGACTTTTTTAACATATGTAGATTTAGCAATCTTATCGTTAAGTATTTCAAGGTATTTTTCCTCGTCAAGGTTAGCAACCTCAATTGTTTCGCCTGTCCAAGATGAAAGGTGGATTGAGTTAGAAATTGTGAGACCATTAATACCTTCTGCGCCAGGAGCAAGAAGCTCTGAACCTGTAAGGATAGCCTTAATCCAGTTATCCATTATAACACAGTGAGGAACTCTTTTTTCTTCGTTAATAGGAATTTTACATTCCCAAGTTTCCGGAGCACCGAATACACCCTTAAATGTCTGGTTGAATTCTCTTTCGCTTACTGTGTTGCGGTAGAATGTCATCTTGTAGTTATCTTCAACAACAACCTTACCCATATCACAAGCAACTTCAAGCCTATTTGTTCCAGGAGCTTCACCTGTTGATGTAATAAATACACCTGTGCAGCCATCTTCGTATTTCATAAATGCTGTAACATCATCTTCAACCTCGATGTTGTAGTATTTACCATAATCTACGAAAGAAGTAATTGTCTTTGGCATACCAAACATCCACTGCCAAAGGTCCATGTTATGAGGACACTGGTTAATAAGAACACCGCCGCCTTCGTCCTTCCATGTTGAACGCCAAGCACCGCTATCATGATAGCTCTGTGGTCTGTACCAGTTGGTTATCTGCCAGTTGATTCTCTTAATGTGTCCAAGAGAACCATTCTGAATCATTTCGCGAAGCTTCTGAAATACAGGAGTTGTTCTCTGGTTAAACATTATGCCAAACACCTTGTCGCTCTTTGCCGCAGCTTCGTTCATTTCACGAACCTGCTTTGTATATACGCCAGCTGGCTTTTCACAAAGAACGTGGAGGTTGTTTTCAAGAGCCATAATTGCAAGCTCTGCATGCTGATAATGAGGCACTGCTACTATAACAGCATCTACTAGTCCACTCTTATACATATCTTCAGCATTGTTAAATTTAGCAATATTTTCGTCCTTAACTCTGTCGAGTCTAGCAGGAAGGATATCACATACTGCTGTAAGTTCACCGTTTGGTACATCTCCCTTAAGGATGTTTGCAGCATGAGAACCACCCATGTTACCAATACCAACGATACCAATTCTTACCTTATTCATTTGTTTGCATCTCCTAACTTATACACACATAATGATCGTGCATAATTATTATAAATATATTATACTATATCGTTTTTCTATTATCAAGTAATAAATAGGATAATTTAACATTTTTTTATCTTTTACTATTTATTTATATCGTATGGCAGCCCCAAATAGTCATATGCATTCTTTGTCGCAATTCGGCCTCGTGGTGTTCTGCTGATAAGACCCTTTTGAAGAAGAAATGGTTCATATACATCCTCGATTGTTGTAGAGTCTTCACCGATAATTGCAGCAAGTGTTTCAAGGCCGACGGGACCACCGCCAAAGCTATGGATAAGTGCTTGTAGCATTGTTTTGTCTGTTTTATCCAGACCAGATCTGTCAATTTCCAGTCTGTCCAATGCTCCATCTGCTATTTCAGCTGTTATTATTCCATCATGTTCAACCTGTGCAAAGTCGCGAACTCTTCTTAATAGTCGGTTGGCGATTCTAGGCGTACCTCTTGATCTTGAGGCGATTTCCTTAGAACCTCTTGTGTCAATGTCCGCGCCTAAAATTCCAGATGAACGAGTCACAATTTGCTGTAGATCTTCATCTGAATAAACTTCCAGACGGCTGATAACACCAAATCTATCACGAAGTGGGTTACTTAGATTGCCTGCCCTTGTTGTAGCACCTATAAGGGTGAACTTTGGAAGGTCAAGTCGGATTGATTTAGCCGATGGACCTTTACCAATAATAATATCCAATGCAAAATCCTCCATGGCAGGATATAAAACTTCTTCAACTGACCTGCTAAGCCGATGGATTTCATCGATAAACAAAATATCGTTTGGTTGCAAGTTTGTAAGTAGTGCTGCTAAGTCACCGGGCTTTTCAATTGCTGGACCCGATGTTATTCGGATGTTTACTCCCATCTCGTTAGCAATAACTCCTGCAAGTGTAGTTTTACCAAGTCCAGGTGGTCCGTATAAAAGAACATGGTCAAGAGGCTCGCCCCTTTTCTTTGCTGCCTCTATAAAAATTTTTAGATTTTCCTTAACCTTATGCTGTCCTATGTATTCCGAAATAACTCTGGGGCGGAGTTTAAGCTCCACATCTCTGTCCTCTTCGGTAAAACCCGTAGTGACGATTCTGTTTTCCTCCTCCATTGCTGTTTCTCCTTTGTGTAATTATATTTATATAAGATATCGCAGTGCCTTCTTAATTGCCTCTTCTGCAGGAAGACTGAGTGCATCTGCCTGTCGGAGCGCTTTTTCAGCCTCTTGCTGCGAATATCCGAGGACTACAAGAGCGTCTACTGCTTCGTTGCCACTTTCGATTGTTGCAAATACTTCGCTCCCTGCAAAACTTTCACCAACTAATTGGCGGTTTGAAATCTTATCCTTTAATTCAAGAATGATTCTTTGTGCAAGCTTTGGCCCTACACCCTGTGCCTTTGAGATAGCCTTTGCATCAGAGCTTGCTACTGCCAGAGCGAACTGTGATGGAGTAAGGACAGAGAGTATGCTCAGTGCCGCCTTGGGGCCGACCCCTGACACTCCAATAAGCTGCTCGAATGAGGTAAGCTCCTCATTTCCATAAAAACCGTAGAGATCAAATATGTCCTCTCTTACATGAAGATAGGTATAAAAGCATACTTCACTTCCAATTGATCCTGCGCTGCTCAGACTTTGATTTGAGGTTAAGATTTTATATCCCACGCCACCACAATCTACAACAACAAAGTTATCGCCTTTGATTGCAAGAGATCCTTTGATATAATAGAACAAGGCTTTTCGCCTCCTTATTTATTATTAATATGTTGATTAACTCTGAAGTTATATGTATGAGCATGACATAGTGCCATACCCAACGCATCTGCCGTGTCGTCTGGCTTTGGTACCGCTGTAAGATTAAGGAGCACCTTGACCATCTGCTGAACCTGATTTTTATCAGCTCGTCCATATCCAACTATGGCTTGCTTTACTTGCAATGGGGTATATTCGAACAGAGGAAGAAAGCTGTTTTCTACAGCGAGGATTAGTACGCCTCTTGCTTGACCAACCATAATGGCGGTTTTTGCATTGCTGTTGAAGAATAATTCTTCCATAGATACCACATCGGGTTTGTATTCATTTATCACTTGGATAAGTCCGTCATAGATATCCTTAAGCCTTGATGCCATAACCTGTTCTGCCGGAGTTGTTATTGCTCCGTATGCCACAGCCCTTGAACGATTTCCGTCTGAATCTATAACACCCCAGCCCACAATTGCATAACCTGGGTCAATGCCTAAAATACGCATGTAGTCACTCCATTTCTGCACATATACCTATAGTATATAGGTTTTTTTTCATTTTGTCAAAATAATATTTGCTTTTTTACATTAAAGGGTGTATAATCTCAAATATATACAATTTATGGAGAGAAAGGGCGTATAAAAATGGATTTAGACAACACAAATAATCAGGACAATGTTTCCGAAGAAGTAGTTGAAGAAGTAGTTGAAACTACTGAAGATTATACAGGTAGTGATGAGGATGCAAATCTAGAAATCACAGAAGACCAGTATAATGAAATTTTAGAACTTGAAGAGACTCCAAAGAAGCCAGGCTTTTTTGCAGAACTTAAGAATCAGGCTGTATGCAAGCTTCTTTTCCTCTTTGCTGCAATCGGATTTATCTTCCCATTCTTCACAGTAAGTTGTGATGGGGAGACTTACAATGCTTATTCAACAACAGGTATTGCTACATTTAATAAGATGGCGTATAACCTTGGTGAATATGGTGAGATGTTTGCAAACAGACAGTTTATCACAATTGCTGCATTTGCAATCGTTGTAATTGGTCTTATCCTTGTAGTGCTTCTTAAGGGTGAGGCTAGAAACATAGTTGGTCTTGTTTGTTCTATCGGTGCAACAGCTTGCCTTGGAGTATTTACATTTATGCTTCCAACACTCCTTGATGATACAGTAAGTAAGTTCTTGGTTAAACTTGGCAAGGAATTAACAAAGGCCTATGGTACAACAATCAACCTTACAGATCCTGCAACAATGAAGCAGATGGGCATTGATACAAGCGCACTTAAGGCTGTACCTACAACAGGATTGTATTTTGTACTTGCTCTTCTTGTTATCAACTTCATTTACTTCTTGTGTATGGTTATTGGTGCAAGCAAGAGAAAGGCAAATGTTGATGTTACATTGTCAGAGGGCGAACTTCCAGCTGGTTTTGACGAAGCAGAGTATGAAGAATTTGCCGGTATTGAAGAAATAGATAATGCTGACGAAGAAGCTGATGCAAAGTCTGATGAAGAAGTAGAAATTGCAGAAGAAAAAACAGAAGAATAATTGTTTTCAAAACGCCTTATCGTAGGATAGGGCGTTTTTTTATCTTTTTTACGAGAAATATTACAATTACATTACAAAAACACGGGTTTAGTGTTGACGAGACATATATATGCGTGATACAATGAACTGATAACAAATATTTTTACATACATGAAAGGAACGTGATTCAAATGGCAAAAGAAAAAGTAATTCTTGCCTATTCCGGCGGACTTGATACTTCAATTATCATTCCATGGCTCAAGGAAAATTATGATTATGATGTTATTGCAGTATGCGGTGATGTAGGTCAGGGCAAAGAAACAGAAGGTCTTGAAGAAAAGGCTTTAAAGACAGGTGCTTCAAAGCTCTATATCGAAAACCTTCAGGAGGAATATGTAACAGATTACATATGGCCAACTCTCAAGGCGCAGGCTGTATATGAAGGTAAATATCTTCTTGGTACATCACATGCTCGCCCATGTATCGCAAAGAGAGTTGTAGAAATCGCTGAAGCTGAAGGTGCAACTGCAATTTGTCATGGCTGCACAGGTAAGGGCAATGACCAGGTTCGTTTTGAGCTTACAGTCAAGGCGCTTGCTCCTCACCTTAAGATAATAGCTCCATGGAGAATTTGGGATATTAAGTCAAGAGAAGAAGAAATTGAGTATGCAGAAGCTAGAGGAATTCCAGTTCCTGTATCCAAGGAAGATAACTATTCAATGGATAGAAACATTTGGCACCTTTCTCATGAGGGTATGGATCTTGAAGACCCATGGAACGAACCAAACCTTGATAGGATTCTCAAGCTTATGGTTTCGCCAGAAAAGGCTCCTGATAAAGCTACTTATGTTGAAATTGAATTTGAAAAGGGTATCCCTGTTGCAATCGATGGCGTTAAGTATGGTGCTGTTGAGCTTCTTACAAAGCTTAACGAGCTTGCCGGTGCTAACGGCGTAGGTATAGATGATATCGTTGAAAATAGACTTGTTGGAATGAAGAGCAGAGGCGTTTATGAAACTCCGGGTGGTACAGTTCTTTACACAGCTCACAGAGAACTTGAATACCTTTGCCTTGATAAGCAGACTCTACATTATAAAGAGCTGGTTGCAAATCAGTTTGCAGAGCTTGTTTATGATGGACTTTGGTTTACTCCACTTCGTGAAGCTCTTTCAGCTTTTGTTGATAAGACACAGGAAACCGTTACAGGTACTGTAAGAGTTAAGCTTTATAAGGGTGTGTGCTCACCAGCAGGTGCAAAATCTCCATATTCACTTTATGATGAGGAGATTGCAACATTCTCTGAAGATGAAGTTTATGACCAGAAAGATGCAGAAGGTTTCATCAACCTCTTTGGTCTTCCACTTAAGGTCAGATCTACAATGCTTAAGAGGAACGGTAAGTAATTTTTGATTTGTGCAAGGTGGCTTTTGCCACCTTGTGTACATTAATATTAACAGCGAGGAGAAACAGATATGAAACTTTGGGGCGGTCGCTTCAGTAAGGACACCGATAAAAAAGTTGATGATTACAACTCATCTATTGGGTTTGACCAAAAGATGTATCGACAGGATATTGCAGGTAGTATGGCTCATGCGGCTATGCTTGGCAAACAGGGGATTATCCCACAGGCTGATTCTGAGAAAATAATCTCTACTCTAGGTGATATACTTGCAGATATTGAAGCGGGTAGGATTGAATTTAACATAGAAGCAGAAGATATTCATATGAATATTGAAACTATCCTTATCCAGCGTATCGGAGATGTGGGCAAGAGGTTGCACACAGGAAGAAGCCGTAATGATCAGGTTGCATTGGATTTAAGACTTTATCTTCTTGATGAAACACAGGAGATTAAAGAGCAGCTTATATCTCTTATGCAAACAATTGTTAAGCTTGCAGAGGATAATACCGATGTAGTTATGCCTGGATATACACATCTTCAGCGTGCACAGCCTATTTTGTTCTCACACCATCTCCTTGCATATTATCAGATGCTACTTCGTGACCTTTCCCGTCTGGAACAGGTTCGCGATAGAATGTCAGTTTCTCCATTGGGAAGTGGCGCTCTTGCAGGAACAACATATCCTCTTGATAGAGAATTTGTAGCAGACCAGTTGGGGCTAGGCGGTGTAACTGCCAATAGCCTTGATGGCGTTTCCGACAGAGACTTTGCCATTGAAACGGCATTTGTTATGTCTATGATTATGATGCACCTCTCAAGATTCTCCGAGGAGATTATTCTCTGGTCATCAAAAGAATTCCACTTTGTAGAGCTTGACGATGCATATTCAACAGGCAGTAGTATTATGCCACAGAAGAAAAATCCTGATATTGCTGAGCTTACAAGAGGTAAAACAGGTAGAGTTTATGGTTCACTAATTGGGCTTCTTACTGTTATGAAGGGCCTCCCCCTTGCATATAACAAAGATATGCAGGAGGATAAGGAGCAGGT
>JAQVYH010000111.1 GCA_029004515.1 Eubacteriales bacterium
CGCCATAGCCATTGGCTTTTTTCATACCAATAAGCATATTTCTGATGTGTGTTTCACCGCTAAGCAAAAACTCCTCAGGTTGAATATACCAAGGGCCAACGATAAGCTTGCCGGATTTTACAAGTCTTTCAATCCTTGGTCTGTCTTCCGGAAATAACAAAAGATAATCGTCAATTGCATCAACCTGACCATCAAACATAAATGATTTATACTCATTATTGTTTTCAAGTATGTTCAGCAGCTTTTTCATCAATGGTATTAATGTTATTCGATATTGCTCGTATGGAAGATACCAAGCGGGATCCCAGTGAATATGCGAAACTAAGTGCATTTTTTTCATATGCTATACTCCCCTAGTGTTTTTTGGTGCTGATGATGATCTAATAACAAGGCAAGGCTTGATTTTATCCTGAATTACCATTTTGCCTTTTTCATCAATAGCCATAATAATATCAACTGCACGCTTTGCTATTGTTTTTAAGTCCTGATTTATTGTTGTAATTGGAATTGATGCTGTTTCTGAGAAAATCAGGTTATCATATCCACAAACTGAAATTTCGCTTGGTACTGAAATTTCTTTTTCCTTAAGTGCACGTAATACTCCAAGTGCCATAATATCATTTGCAGTCATAATGGCATCAACTTTTTTCCCTGATTTGAGCAGATTAAGCGTAGCCTTATATGCACCCTCAAAATCCATGCTATCACAGCCAACAATATTATGTGCATCACATTGAATTGAATGTTTCTCATACGCACGAAAATATCCGTTGCTTCTCGCAAGATTTACAACACTATTCATTGTGTTACCAAGCAAATAAAAAATATCCTTATGTCCTGTTTCGATAAGATGAGAAGTCATCATACGAGCACCTTCATCCAAGTCTGTCATAACATATGAGGATCTAAAAGACTCATAAAAAGATGTGGCAAAAACGCATTTTATTCTATTTTTGTTAAGAAGTGGCATATAACAACGGTTCTGACTAAGATTGCTTACCGGAGCAACAATTATACCCTCAACTCTTTTAGATACAAAATCCCTTACGATCTCTTCTTCCTTATTTGCACATTCATTAGATACTGATAAAATCATCTTATATCCTTTTTCGCAAACAAATTCGTCTATATGTCGTACAAGATGCCCAAAATAAGGATTCTCAATATTGGGTACAACCACACCGATTGTCTTGTTTTTCTTTTTTGATAAACTTCTGGCGTTAGAATTAGCCATATATCCCATTCTTTCGGCTGTTTCCATAACCAGCTTTCGTGTTTTTTCATTTACTCCACGCTTGTTATTTAGTGCTAAAGAAACGGTCGCCTCTGACAGAAACAATTCATTAGCAATATCTTTCATTCTTACTGACATAATTCCACCTCCACTTGCTAATATTTAAAGCGGTTTAAATTAGTCTAATTATATCAAAATAATTACTTATTATCAATAGCAAATAAACAATTTATTTAAAATCATATTAAAAACAAGAGCCATCCAAAAAGAGAGTTGGGCTTAGGGATTTGCAAAGACAAGTGAATTTTCGAACGACTCTCTTCAAACATAGGCTTGAAAGTAAAAACTGCACCGAGGATAAAGCCTTTAATTCAATATTAAAAATTAGATTTAAATTATGAACGTCTAATTATATATTCCCTTATAAAACTGGTATGATAGGAAACAATAATAAAAGTATTTTATAAAAAGGAGATGAATTTTATGTATGATAACTTACTTTCCCCTGGCAAAATAGGTACTTTAACGTTGAAAAACCGTTCTGTCTTTCCACCTATGGGCTCTGGTTATGTAGAAAATGAGTACCCTATGCAGCAATTAATAGACTATCATGTTCGGAGAGTTCAAGGTGGATGTGCTATGAATATTGTAGAAATTGCCGCCGTTCACCCAACAACAAAATCCCCTACGGTTTTGGGTATCTATGATGATAAGTTTATCCCTGGTCTTGCAGAACTGGCAAAAGCAATTAAGGATGCTGGTGGCGTTGCATGCATTCAACTTTGGCACGGTGGTCGACAGACATCTGGCAAGCCCTTCGGCGGGCAACCCGTTGCGCCCTCTGCGGTTACTAATGCATTTATCGGAGAGGAACCTCGGGCGTTGACGATTGAAGAAATTCAGGAGATAATCTCGAGCTATGGCGACGCCGCAGTTCGAGCGAAAAAAGCTGGTTTTGATGCAGTTGAAATCCATGGTGCACATGGCTACCTCATTGATCAGTTTCTCAACCCCTATACAAACAAGAGAACCGACCAGTACGGAGGCAGCATTCAAAACAGAGCAAGGTTTGGTTGCGAAGTGATAAGGGATGTTCGATTAAAAGTAGGCAGCGATTATCCGATTATTTTGCGAATGAGCGCTGTAGAGCATGTAAAAGATGGTATTGAGTTAGCAGATGCTATTGAGGCGGCTAAACTATATGTTAAAGAGGGGCTAGATGCCTTGGATGTTTCACAAGGTTGCTATGATTCTTTGCCGTACACTGTTCCTCCATATTTTTATCCTCAAAAGGTTAATGTATATAATGCTTATCAGATAAAGAAGAACACGAATGTTCCAATGATTGTGGCAGGAAGAATTAATCACCCAGATATGGCCGAAGAAGTACTTCGTGATGGCATGGCAGATTTTATAGGCTTAGGTAGACCTATGCTGGCGGAACCTGATTTTATCAAAAAAACCATGGAAGGTAATGCAGATGATATTGTCCGCTGTATTGCCTGTAATCAGGGTTGTGTTGGACGAATGTTTAAAGGCTTAGGAAATAGCTGTATTTTCAATCCCGCCACGGGACATGAAAGAGAAGTAGTGATAAAACCTGCAGAACAAAAGAAAAAAGTGCTGGTTATCGGAGGTGGTCCTGCAGGATTAGAAGCAGCCAGGATAGCACAAATCCGCGGGCATGAGGTTATTCTTTTAGAAAAGGATGTTGCCTTAGGAGGGCAATTTATTGAAGCCGGCCGTGCACCGCATAAGGAACTATTCGCTAAGACAGCAATCCATATGGGGTACAGGGCATATAAAGCAGGGGTGGATATCAGGGTCTATACCGCTGCAAATGAACAGAGAATAAGTGAAATTAATCCTGATGTAGTTATTGTAGCTACCGGTGCTGACCCAATAAAACCTAATATCCCGGGCATTGAACGTCCAAATGTATATGAAGCAAGGAAGGTTATTGTTTCAGATCAATTAATCAGTGAGAACCACGTAGCTGTTATAGGTGGTGGGCTCATTGGCTTGGAAGCAATGGAGATTCTCAGCTTTCAGGGTAAGAACGTAGAAGTGATTGAAATGACAAACGAGATTGGCAAAGACTTGGAGATGTATATAAAGCCTTATGTTTTCGGTATTATTGAAGAAAAGTCTGTAAATATTCATCTAAATACGAAATTGATTGAAATCAGAGATGGCTCTATAATTATCGAGAAGGAAGGACAGCAACAGGAAATGCCTTGCGGTGCTGTTGTTATTGCTGTTGGTGCCAAGAGCAATACATCTATTGTGGATACTCTAAAGAAACTTGGCTATGAGTACTATGTTATTGGAGATGCTAAAGAACCCTCAAAAGTCCTAGAAGCAATATGGGGAGCAAACGAAATTGCTAGAAGTATCTAGAAAACATCATCAGAATAATGCTTCTGAACGTGTAGTTTTTATCACGTGAGCTGATTTAAGAAGATCACCAGGAAATTTACTATAAAATTCAAACCTGGCATGATGGTAGATTTGATGAATAATGGAAAAATCCCTAAAACTCACCCTCAAACGGGTGAGTTTTTTCTTAAATACTCCGTAAATTAAATTACAGTTATACTAATATGTTAATCAACGCATATATATATAGTATGTTTTCTATTCTGATTAGCAAATTACTATATCAGATATATTAATGAGCCTGCCTTCATCTCAAATACAAGTGGAAAGGATGGTAATTTTTGTGATTGAGTCCTACTCTATCTCCAATGTTCATAAGCGTACATTAAATTTCGTCCCAAAACAAAAACATTGTTTGTCGTCAATGGAATTGAAAAACCTGAAAAATTATACTAATGCAATCGTTTATCTGTGGCTTACAAACAACCATGGATATTGGTTCCATATTTTATATGCGAAAGGTAATTTATTGGTAGGGTATATGCTAGTCAAAGGGAGATGGAGATATTGCACTATACCCACACATAAAATTAATAGCTACTACTAGAAGCAATAAATAGCCTAAGAAAATCAATCTTTATATCATACATTATCAAACCTAGAAAAAAACAAACACTAAGAGGCACTATTTTATGATAGGAGGCGAAAAAATTGGATAATTCGTTTGAGCCGGGGAAAATAAACTCAGCTACTATGGCCGTGGCAACTGATCCAATAGAAGAACCTGATATTTTACCTGTCGGAAATGAACCCATCGAGGTCATTGTCAAATATACCGGTGATATTTCTGGAGTTTCAAGAGATTTGAATGCAGAGGTGGAAATACTTTATCAAGGGTATGCCATCATTACGCTAGATGAGTCAGATATTTCAAAATTATACTCATACCAGCAGATAATAAGCATAGAATTACCCAAGAATCTGTATATCACGGCACAAAGAAATTTGATTACCACATGCATCCGTACGGTTCAGTCTGATAGAAACCTAGGCCTCGACGGCAGTGGTGTTGTGGTTGCAATCATTGATTCTGGCATTGACTATACACATTTAGACTTTCGAAATCCTGATGGTACCAGCCGAATTCTGTATATTTGGGACCAAACTGAGGTAGGCACCCCTCCGGCCGGCTTTTCTGCCGGAGCGGAATATACTCAACAGCAAATAAATAACGCACTGCGAAGCGAAAACCCCCTTCAGATTGTCCCGAGTACTGATACAAGTGGTCATGGCACAGCAGTTGCGGGAATTGCAGCAGGCAATGGATGGCAGAGTAACGGGGAAAATATTGGTGTAGCACCTAAGGCAGACTTAATTGTTGTAAAGGTCGGTAGCAGAGGCTTCACCTCCTTTGCACGTAATACAGAACTTATGCGTGGAGTAAAATACGTTATTAAAAAGGCTAGACAGCTTAACAAACCTCTTGCTATCAACATGAGTTTCGGAATGAACAATGGTTCTCATCTAGGGGATTCATTATTTGAAACCTATTTATCTGATATGAGCACAGAGTGGAAGAACTGCATTATTATACCGACTGGGAACGAAGGCGCTGCCGGGCATCATTACTCTGATACCCTCAAAACTAATACAGTAAAAGAAGTTGAGTTTGTTACTATAGAAGGACTGAATACGTTTTATATTTCCATGTGGAAAAACTTAGTTGATAGGTTATCTGTAGAGCTGATATTTCCGAATGGGTCATCCTCCGGCGTCATAGGGATAGAGAGTCAGATTAAAAATGTAACCGTAGGCAATGTACGGTTAACTGTGATTTATGGGCAACCCACACATTACTCAGTTAATCAAGAGATTTTTTTTAATATTAAGGCAATCACTGGTACTGTTTTCGGAGGACTTTGGAAGCTTAGAATCATTTCAAACATCATTGTAGAGGGAAACATTGAAATGTGGCTGCCAACGATTGAAGAAGTGACAGATGGAACGCAATTTTCCAATCCATCGATATATAATACTATGACCATTCCCTCTACAGCACTAAGTGTTATAAAAGTGGCTGGATACAATGATCAAATCGGGAATATAGCCGATTTTTCCGGGGTTGGGAATTCAAATAAGGCACTTCCCAATCCAGATATAGCTGCCCCGGCGGTAGGAATCGTTACAGTAAAAAGCGGTGGTGGCTATGACTCTTTTACAGGAACCAGCATGGCTGCTCCATTTGTTACTGGTGCTGCCGCACTCATTATGCAATGGGGGATCGTGAATAGACATGATCCATTTTTATATGGAGAGCGCGTGAAAGCATTTTTATGGCTGGGTGCAAACCGCAGAGTCACCTTATTATATCCAAATCCTACGTTTGGGTATGGAACACTGTGTCTTGATAGTACGATTGCATTTTTGGAGCGTTATGAGTGGGGAGGGAACAATCTATGGCTACAACCGTAACGGATGAAGATAGCTTGTCTTTATCGGAATTTGTAAAATTACCTACTACAGTTGATTTTCAGGTCATTTACTCCGACCGGTTCGCTGCCTATGCAAAAGATAGACCGTATATACATTTGGGAACAAGGTTTGCCAATGACTACATTGTAGCATATACTAATGTAAACAATATACAGCAAATATTACAAGATACCGGCAAAGACTTTATATCGTTTTTTCCGCAGCTGCTGTCTCCAACTGATAGCTCAACTAATGATGCGAGCGGAGTTACACAGGTATTGAATCAACCTTTCGTAAATCTTTCGGGCAGGGGGGCTATCATTGGAATTGTAGATACGGGCATTGATTATACACAACCTGCATTTAAATTTGAGGACGGAACAACAAAAATCTTAAATATATGGGATCAAACAATTGATGGTCCGAGATCAGAGGATTTGTACTTTGGTTCTGCTTATGATAATGCCAAAATTGATGAAGCACTTAACTCAGAAAATCCATACTCCGTCGTTCCCTCGAGGGATAATGATGGGCACGGGACTTTTCTCGCTTCAGTTGCAGCGAGTAACGAAAAAGGCGAGTATATCGGTGTAGCACCAAAATCTTATTTGATGGTTGTCAAATTACGTCGTGCTAACCAATTTTATATTGATAAATATTTGGTAGTCCCAGATAATGAAAACATCTACTCTTCCACGGATTATATGCTTGGAATGAAATATATATTAGACAGATCGGAAGAGTTAAATCTTCCCATCGTGATGTTAATAGGTATGGGTACCAATGCTGGTGCACACGACGGTACCAATTTAATGGAGGAGTATATCAGCTTTGTGTCACAGCGCGCAGGGTATGCCTTTATTACAGCAGCAGGAAATGAATCTAATACCAGGCATCATACGCAGGGAAAAATCCCCTTTAACTATGGGACTACTCAAATCAGCCTCAGGGTCGCCGAACAGGGTACTTCTTTCGCTGTCTTAATCTTCACCAACGGGTTTGATAAAGTTTCAGCAGGCGTTACGTCGCCTAGTGGCGAGGTGGTCGCCAGAGTTCCCTTTACATCCGGACTGCAAAGAGCGTATAATCTCGTGTTAGAGAACACCACAATAACAATCGGTTATTCTAGAAGTTCAAACAATGATATTGTTGTTTCATTCAGTAACGCCACCCAAGGGATTTGGGATACT
>JAQVYH010000112.1 GCA_029004515.1 Eubacteriales bacterium
TACCGCTTCACCAATGCCTATGCTCCAAAACTTTGACACAGCATATGAACAGTTGGGAATCAATGATATTGTTACCCACGCAATTCCCTGCTATGTAGTGAAGGACACACAGCAACAGCCAATTTCTTCAACCCTTGCAATTACACATAATGGTACGACAGGCGTAATAGAATAACGATTTTTACAGCAAAAATAAGGAGTGAGAAAATATGAATTGGAGCAGAATAAAATCCATATTGATAGCTGTCTTTGTTGTTGTTGATGTATATCTTCTTATACAGTATTTTGCTGTTAATGACAGTAATGATGTGATAAGCCGTACAGTTGTTGAAAATACTATTGATATTTTGCAATCAAGGGATGTTACAGTTGAAAAGGAAAATATATCACAAATCGTTGAGAGGGATCCCAAAACAGGGGAAAATTACAAAACAAGTGCCGATGCACTGATTACCTTTTCTCATATGGCGAAAAACACCGGTCTGTCACCATGCACAGTTGAAAAGACAATCTTTGAGGATGGCTACTGGATACTAACCACAAATAAGGGAACATATATTTACGATGCGGTTAACCTTAACCTCACAAACTAAAAAGCCGCATTTCTGCGGCTTTTTTCAGTTAGTTATTCGCCTCTGCAGCCACACTCGCAGGTGTTACATCTGCACTTAAGGAAGCACTGATAGAAAGCGATGAAGAAAATTACAGCCAGAACAAAAAATGCTACAGTTATTGCAAAGAATACTGCTGCAACTGCTGGAATTGCAAAGAACAAACCAATTGCAATTATTGTCAGTATTGCAAATACTATATACCAAATGGCGTTTCGCTTTGCACAGCAACAAAGTTTTTGGCAACGAACAATGAATACATTAATTATTGCAAGAACAACCACACCCAATAAAACCACAACAGCTAATGCACCAAAGAGCACAGCTGCAACATTAGCAAGCAAGCCATTAGTATAAAGAACATACGCTACTATCCCAGCAACAACAGAAGCTACCACTGCAAGGTAACCAATGTTTATACAAACTGTGCCACTTTCAGGACAACATATGCGGTTGCCACCAACGTTACCATTGTTAGCATTATTGGCATTGTTACCATTGTTATCATACATAAAACTAATCCCCCTTTTCTATATTCTTAATAAAATAAAAGCCGATTTTTGTCAATTAATTTTGTATCATACGAGGTACATTACCATAATATGTAAAATCGATTATTTTTGCCATCAAGAGGAATACGTTATGGACAGACCAATTACAGAAATAAAAGGAATAGGTAATGCCAAGGCTCTGATTTTTGCTCGTGGAGAAATCAGAACCATTTTTGACCTGCTTTCATATTATCCTAGAAGCATTCAGGATAGAAGCACAATAAAGCCAATTTCACAGCTTAAAGACGGCGATGTTGTATGTATTCAGGGAATGATTCAATCAAAACTTCCCAGCGCCCGAATAGGAAAAGGTCGCACAATGCAGCGAGCAACAGTTGTTGATGAAAATGGCAAAATTCTTCTTATGTGGTTTAATCAACCGTATATTTTAAATAGCATAAAAGAAGAAACAGAGTATACAATCTATGGCAAAATCACAACATATAAGAATAAGCCATGTATGATTGCGCCAATTATCGAAAGCAGTACTGTATGCTGCTTGACTGGAAGAATAGTTCCTATATATCCTTTATTTAATGGATTAACCCAAAAAATGTTGCAAAAAGCTATTGGCGAAATAATTCATCTGGCAGATAGCATAAATGACAATATCCCACAAGAGATTATTGACAGATTTGATCTATATCCTCTTTCTAAAGCTATAAGGCATATACATCAGCCTGAAAGTGCACTGGATTTCGAAAACGCAAGACGCAGATTAGCTTTTGACGAGCTCTTAAAGCTGCATATGGGAATCAAGAACCTTCGTAATATGCAAAGTGGTAAAAAGGGTGTTGTTCTTAATAAATCGCAAATGGCGGATGAATTTATCAACTCATTACCATACAAACTGACAGAGCCACAACAAAGAGTATATAATGAAATAAAGAACGATTTAAGAAAAACTACGCCTATGTCACGACTTGTGCAAGGCGATGTGGGATGTGGAAAAACGGTTATTGCCGCCGGGGCAATGGCAATCGCCTCTGAAAACGGTTATCAATCTGCATTTATGGCACCAACAGAGATTCTCGCAAGACAGCATTATGACAAGCTATCTTCTCTTCTTAAAGGCGTGTGCCTTGTCACAGGTAGCATGAACGCTGCCGAAAAGAAAGAAGCTTATAATAAAATCCAAAGCGGACAAGCTAAAATCATAATAGGTACTCACGCACTGATTCAGGATAGACTTGTATTCAATAATCTTGCACTTGTGATAACTGACGAGCAACACCGCTTCGGCGTAGATCAAAGAAAGAAGCTAGAAAAAAAAGGCTTATATCCCCACATCCTTGTTATGAGTGCAACACCGATACCAAGAACCCTCGCTATGATTCTGTACGGGGATTTGGATATATCCATAATCGACGCTATGCCTCCGGGCAGAAAGCCCATTAAGACCTACTGTGTCGGTGAAGATTATCGTGAAAGAATAAATAGTTTTATGCAAAAGCAAGCTGATGAGGGACATCAGATATATGTAGTATGTCCATTAATTGAAGAAGGCGAGAACACTTCTGACCTGATGGCTGTTACAGAATATGCTGAAAAACTCAAAGAAGAAGTTTTTCCTCACACACCAATAGCTATTCTTCATGGCGGAATGCCACCAAAGGAAAAAGAAAAGACTATGAAGAATTTTGCTGAAAACAAAATAGCTGTTCTTGTATCCACTACAGTTATTGAGGTTGGTGTTGATGTTCCAAATGCAACTCTTATTGTTATAGAAAATGCAGAAAGATTTGGCCTTGCACAGCTCCATCAGTTAAGAGGCAGAGTCGGTAGAGGAAAGAGTGAATCCAGCTGCGTGCTTATTGTTCAATCGGGAAGTGACTTGGTCCGCAGACGAATGGGCATAATGACAAAGACGACAGATGGTTTCAAGATTGCTGAGGAGGATCTTTTATTAAGAGGCCCTGGCGATTTTTTTGGAACCAGACAGCATGGACTTCCTGAGATGAAGATTGCCAATCTATATACTGATATTCCACTATTGCATATGGCAAAAGAGGCCTCCGAACTAATTAAATAATTTTTTCATAACTTTGTAAACTTCTCTATCAATTACCTGTAATACATTTCGAACTATGACTAATAATAATAACGATTTCAGTTGAAACATATACAGAATTGAAATCTTAAAATATTATAAAAGGGTGGAATTACAGTGGCAAAAAATAAGGTTATGATACCTGAAGCAAAGAGTTCATTAGATAAGTTTAAGTATGAAGTTGCAAACGAAATCGGCGTAAACCTTAAGCAGGGTTACAATGGTGACCTTACTTCCAGAGACGCTGGTTCAATCGGCGGTACAATGGTTAAAAAGATGATCGCAGATTATGAAAGCAGAATGAAATAACTAAACTTAGGTTATTAAGTGAATTTTCATAAGGGGAGATTGAAATAATCTCATTATGAAAAGGGGGCAGAAAGCATCTTGTGTGGGACTGTCCCTCTACATATCATTAATTGACATATGTGGTACAATGTGGTATAAATAAACTATATTATACATAAAGGAACGAACGATATGAGCGAAATGAATAACGAAAACAAAAGTAAGGATTGCACCAAGCTTTCTATAGTTAATATTGGTATGCCTCTTTTTAAGAAGCTTTTGGCAATTGTTGCCCTCACGCTTCTTCTATATTGGTGCCTTGACCGAACCGATGTTGTAAGAGCGGTGATAAGCAAGACGCTCTCTGTCCTTTCACCTTTTATTATAGGTTTTTCGATTGCTTTTATCATAAATGTTCTGATGCGTCCTATGGAAAATCTATGGGACAAGCTTACGAAAAGAGCAAAGGGCGTCTGGGCCGAAAAGGTGAAAAGGCCACTTTGTCTTATACTTAGTATTCTTTTAATAGTCGGCATAATCTTCGCTATAATTTTTATGGTAATCCCTGAAGTTACAAGAACCTTCAGACTTCTTATTGCAATGCTTCCGTCCAACATCTCAAACACACAGAAATGGATAGATGGTATTAGAGAATGGCTTATATCACACGGAATGCCTGAGCAAATTGAGTTTGACATTATGAATATAGGTCAAAAGATTATGGATTATATCACCACATACGGATATAGTGTTTTTGATAAAACTATGGTTATTACAACTGGCATCTTTTCAGGTGTATTTACTACTGTTATCGCTTTTGTTCTCTCAATATATATGCTTTCACAGAAAGAAACTCTTTGCAGACAGGCAAAAAGGCTCACCTTTGCAGTTGTCCCAGAAGAAAAGGCCAACAGATTGCTACACATAACAAAACTCACTAACAAAACCTTTACAAGTTTTGTAGCAGGTCAGCTTACAGAAGCAGTTATTATTGGTGTTTTATGCTTTATCGGCATGTCAATATTTAAGATGCCATATGCACCTGTTATATCCACCCTTGTCGGATTTACGGCACTTATCCCTGTATTTGGAGCATTTATTGGCACAGCTATTGGTGCGTTCTTAATTCTGCTTGTATCTCCGGCAGAGGCATTTTGGTTTATAGTGTTCGTAATCGTACTTCAGCAGCTTGAGGGCAACCTTATTTACCCCAAGGTTGTGGGCAAATCCATAGGACTACCCGGCATCTGGGTAATCACTGCTGTTACTATTGGCGGTTCATTATTCGGCTTTTTGGGTATACTTATCTGCGTGCCTATTTGCTCCATCATCTATACATTTGTCAAAGAATATGTTAGGAATACTCTTGAAAAAAAGAAGTTGGATATAAAATAAACCATGAATCACATAATAGAAAGGGCTTTTTACATATGTTGTTTGAAAAAATAAAAATCAATGATACCTCAACACTTAATTCATTGATTTTTGAAGAGAAAAATACATTTAACAATCCCCGTCCAGCAATCCTAATCTGTCCCGGGGGTGGATATAATCATGTTTCTCCAAGAGAGGGCGACACAATCGCTCTGCATTTTATGAACCTTGGTTATCAGGCGTTTGTCCTTAACTATACTGTAATGCCAACTGATAAGTATGGCGCACTAAGAGAGGCATCAGAAGCTATGTGCATTATCCGTGATAATGCAGAAAAATGGTCTGTTGACCCTGACAAGATTGCAATCTGCGGATTCTCTGCAGGGGGACACCTTGCAGGAAGTCTTGGTACAATGTGGGACAGAGATTTCCTCGGAGCTGGGGCTAAAAACAAGCCAAACGCTATGATTCTTTGCTACCCTGTTATTTCATCTGATGAGACAATCTGGCATAGCGGAAGCTTTAAAAACCTTATGGGCGAAGCTTCTGACTACAGCGAAATGTCTCTTGATCTCAATGTTTCGTCGGCTACTCCTCCGACATTTCTTTGGCACACAATAGAGGATACTAGTGTCCCTGTGGAAAATACACTCCGTTTTGCTAATGCACTTCAAAAGAATAAGATTCCGTTTGAAATGCACATCTATCCACAGGGTCCACATGGACTTTCGCTTGCTCCTGAATATCCCCATGTTGCCACATGGATTGAACTTGCAAAGGAATGGATAATGATTCAATTTGGTGATTATAGATTCAGATAAGGGATGTTAAAAATGCGTATAACGAACAAACCTCACCTCTCGGCGTACCTTTGTACGCCTTCAGGCAAGCAAAACCTTTGGTTTGGTTCGGTTAATCCGTTCTACAACATTTTTTCCTATCCCTCGAAAAAAGGGTGGTTAAAAACATTAGTTTTTAACCACCCTTTGGTTTTGTTTTTATTCTTCTGTTTCTTCTTTTTCTTCTGGGACTTCAAGGTCTTTTATGTGTACTTCATCAAGCTGCTTCTGTGTAACAACAGCAGGAGCACCCATAAGAAGGTCCTGTGCATTCTTATTCATTGGGAATGCGATTACTTCACGGATGTTTGGCTCGTCTGCGAGGAGCATTACAATACGGTCAACTCCCGGAGCGATGCCGGCATGAGGTGGTGCGCCATAATGGAACGCATTATAAAGAGCAGGGAACTTATTACGAACAACACTTTCGTCGTATCCTGCGATTTCAAAGGCTTTAACCATCATTTCAGGATTGTGGTTTCTAACTGCACCTGATGAAAGCTCAATTCCGTTACAAACAATATCATACTGATATGCAAGGATGTCAAGCGGATTCATATTGCTAAGAGCATCCATTCCGCCCTGAGGCATTGAGAATGGGTTATGGCTGAATTCAACCTTTTCGAGATCTTCATCGTATTCAAACATTGGGAAGTCAACAATCCAGCAGAACTTAAATACATCTTTTTCAAGAAGGTCAAGCTGTGCGCCAACTTCGCTGCGAACAAGACCTGCCATTTTGGCAGCGGCAGCTTCTTCATCAGCGGCAAAGAAAATAGCATAGCACTTGTCCATTCCGCAAATTTCATTAATAGCCTTTTTATCTTCATCTGTAAGGAACTTAGAGATTGAACCTGAATATTCACCATTCTCATCAATCTTAACCCAAGCAAGACCCTTTGCGCCCTTCTTAACTGCGAATTCGCCCATTCTATCGAAGAACTTCCTACCCTGCTTATCTCCATCCGCAAATGGAATAGCACGGATTGTTTTATCCTTGAATGCATTAAATTCAGTATTTACAAATACCGGTGTTAAGTCCTTAATAATAAGAGGGTTGCGAAGGTCAGGCTTATCTGAACCATAACTGAGTATTGCTTCTTTAAATGGGATGCGAGGGAATGGAACATCTGTTACCTTTTGGTCAGAGAATTCAACAAACACATCGTGGAGAACCTTTTCCATAATAGCAAATACATCTTCCTGTGTTGCAAATGCCATTTCCATATCAAGCTGATAGAACTCACCCGGTGAACGGTCTGCACGAGCATCTTCATCACGGAAGCATGGCGCAATCTGGAAATATCTATCAAATCCTGATGTCATAAGGAGCTGCTTAAACTGCTGTGGTGCCTGTGGAAGCGCATAGAACTTACCAGGGTGAACTCTTGATGGAACAAGATAGTCACGAGCACCTTCAGGAGATGAGCTGGTGAGAATTGGAGTCTGGATTTCCATGAATCCGAGTTCTGTCATTCTTCTTCTGAGGCTTGCAATTACCTTGGAACGAAGTACGATATTGCTATG
>JAQVYH010000113.1 GCA_029004515.1 Eubacteriales bacterium
CTTTTATCACCGGCATTTTTAATAATACCGATTTTTATCAGGATGGAATCCAAGGGAAAAGCAATCTACTCACAAGAAAGATACACAAGGGATAAAAAGGTCTTTAAACTTCACAAATTTAGAACAATGTATATTGATGCTGAAAAATATGGAGCACAGCTTTCTACAAAGGATGATCCAAGAATCACAAAAGTAGGAAATGTTTTAAGAAAACACAGATTAGACGAGCTACCTCAATTGTTCAATATTCTGTTAGGGGATATGTCTATAGTTGGCCCAAGACCAGAACGCCCGGTTTTTGCAGATGAGTTTTCACAGAAGGTTCGCCATTATGATCTTCGATACACAATCAAAGCAGGACTTACAGGTTATGCTCAGGTTTACGGAAAGTATAATACCCGTGTGTCGGACAAGATATTGCTTGATTTGATTTATGCGGGTAGATTCTCTTTATGGCTTGACATTAAGCTTATTGTCCTCACAATAAGAACGATGTTTACAAAGGATAGTACCGAAGGCATTGATGAGATATTAGAAAATGAATATAATTCACCTGAAAGGGAATTGGAAAGAAGAAATTATTATAAATTCAAATAATTCCATAGGAGTATTCAATGAAAATTTCTATTGTAATCCCGGCATATAATAGTGCATCCATGATACATAAATGTATAAATTCAATATTGTCACAAAAGGGAGCTGAGCTTGAAATAGTTGTTGTTAATGATGGCTCAACAGATAATACTCTTAGCGTTTTGGAGGAGTATGCTGGTAAGGTAAAGGTGATCTCAATAGAGAACGGCGGAGTCGCAAATGCAAGAAATGTTGGTCTTGCTAATGCTAGCGGTGACTTTTTAATGTTTGTGGATTCGGATGATGCTTTATCCGACGGTGCAATTGAAACACTTGTAAAAAAACAAAATGAGAAGGATGTAGATATAGTAAGGTTTGAATATTTTCTTTCGTATGATGGCAGACTTGAAAAGCCAATACACTTTTTTGAAAAGGAAGAATTTATCGAGAAAAAAGATTTTAAAGAAAAAATTTATCCCTGTTTTATCAACGGTATATTGATGAATAGTATATGCCTACATATGTACAGAAGAGAAGTTATTAAAGATATTAAATTTTCTACAAATATGAAGACAGCTGAAGATGCGTGCTTTTCACTCAATGCATATAAAAAAGCAAATAATGTGCTTATAGTTCCGAAGGAATTCTATATTTACAATCAATCTCCCTATTCGCTTACTGGTGGAGGATTATCTATTTATCAAAAATATAGATGCAATATAATCTTATCAAACAATATTTTGAAAAGCCTGAAAGATTTTGATATGAACACCCCCTATTGGATATTTAAGACAGCACTAAGGCCTTTGCGGCTGACTTTAGATAAAATTAATAGGATTAGAAAGATTAAGTAAGCTATAGGTGAAATGATATGATTTTTCAAAAGCTTAAAAAATATATATCCTACATAAGTATTGATTGTGTTATGGCATGCATATATTTCTTGTCATTACCTTTTACAGTTGTAACCACTCCTTTTGGTTCACTTATGAAGATTATCACAATGCCTGTTACCGCAGTGCTTTTATATAAGCTTATATTCGGCAAAACTAAGCCACTTGCATTTAATAGTGTGCACTTGGTGTATTCGGTGTATGTTTTGTATACTGTGTGTGGCCTTTTCTTTTTGATGAACGATATGTCTGTCTTACATACAAAGGATATGCTCCTCACATATTTTGTTATGACGCTGATATCTATAAGAGTTTATAACGATAAAGAAATCGATCTTATTGAAAGTAGCTGGGTTTTGGTAGGAGTCTATTGCGCTTATTTGGCGCTTACAAGCACCGAGGTTGCCAATGAGTTTGAGAACAGAACCATAGTATATGTATTGGGCTTTAGAGAGGATCCAAATCAGTTCTGTGCATACTTTATAATGCCTGTTATGATTTGTATAAAAAGAATTGTTGAAAAAAGGAAATTCACGTTATTATATATTGTCTTGCTGATTCTTATAATGTACTCGGTATTGAGAACGGGGTCAAGAGGTGGCTTCTTAGGCATAATTATTGGAATTGTGATGTGCATTTTCCTTGCTGTAAAAAGTTTTAAAGCCAAGATTGCACTTATTATGATTGGCATACTATCCGCAATAATAATAATGACTGTAGTATTTCCCTTGCTTCCTGAGGATGTTCAAGTGCGATTCAGTGTAGAATCTGTAGTTGAGGATAATGGTGCAGGAAGATTTGATATATGGAAATATCTTTTTAATTATTCACTAGAAAAACCAGAAAGATTCCTGCTAGGCTCAGGACTTTTCTCAACATACACCATCCTAGAAGAAGCAAAGGTTGTTGACAAGGCGGGTGCTGCTCACAACCAATTTGTTCAGGTTCTTACGGACCAGGGTGTAATTGGGGTAGTACTGTTTTTAACATTAATTGCAACTTGTTTTTTCAGGAGTTGGAAGAGAAACCCATATTATGCGTGTGCTTTTGTGGCAGTTATGGTGTTTTCTATGTCACTTACGTTATATCTATTTAAGCCATATATAAACATATTGATTATGTGCGCAATTACATACATAATGCAGGAGGGAGAAAATCATGGAGATAATCAAAAAGTTATTGAATTATCTTAAAAAAAGAATCTGTAATTTTGGCAAAAAAAAGGTAATAGCTTTTTTAATCATCGCTTTCATTGCCTCATGCGCAATGACTTTTTATAAGACGATGGAGGTAACACGAATAAAATCTATGGTTGTTACTCTGAATTATGAAGAGGCAAAATCCGGACTTAATCCTGATGGAAGTCGATTTAGCATTTCTGATATCAAATCGGATTTGGTGCTTGAAAATGCAATTAGAATTTTGGGGGATTCATCTTTGTCTGTTAATAAGATAAAGGACAGGATATATGTTGATTCCAAAATGCCTATTGCAGCTATTGAAAAAACTAATGCAGCTATTGCATCAGGATCTGTATATTCATATACACCTACTGAGTTTGATATATACTATTCACAAAAGAAAAAGATTGCAAAGAACAACACTGCAAACTTTTTAGCTGCATTATCGCAGGCGTATCGTGATTATTTTATTGAGAGATATACCGGGAAAAATACAGTTCTTGATTTTGATGAAACAAACTCATTTGAGGATTATGACTACTACGAAATACATACATATTTTGAAGATAAAATTAACTCTATGATAACATATGTAGGGAAACAACAGGAGCAGGACCCGTCTTTCCGCTCAAAAAATACGGGATATACATTTAAAAATATTACTAATATGCTTATTAATCTGAGGGATAAAGACTTAACTAAGCTAGAAGCATATATTCTCCAAAACCAAATTTCGAAGGATAAAGCAAAATTCGTTGGAAAACAGAAATATTTGGTTGAGCAAGAACAGCTTAAGTACGATACTAATATGAGTGCGTCGAATATAACAAATGAGGCTCTAAAAATTTATGATCCTTATGTAACTGGCGTGACCTTTGTTCCATCAATCGACGGAAACAATCAGTATTATATGAGCAGAACAAAAACAGGTATTGATAACCTGGCAACACGTTCACACAACCAGGGAATTACTGCAACAGCTATTAAAAAGAATATCGATAGTATGATCTATCTTTCTGATAAGTTTTCCAATGCTAAGAAAAACACAGGCAATGCTGAGAGTGTGGATGGTATGATAATGGAGTTATCCACACATCTAAAAACAATATCTTCTATTGCAGTGCTTACGGATAACGAATACGTAGAGGATAAAACAAAAAATTATATCACATTTAAACTTCCGCGTAATGGTTTATACATCCCAATTGCTAAATTTGTAGTTTATTTTGTATTTTCTTTGTTACTCACGATTTTTCTGTATACTGGTTATTGTATTGCTAAGAGGTTTTATGAAAAATACAGAAAGAAAATTCAAGAGAAATTTAACTTGAATTTAGAGGATATAGAGCTATGATTACAATATGGGATATATTTAAATATATTTTTAAATGGAAATCTGTTATCGCAATAATAGTTGCAGTTGCAGTTGTATTTTCATATTGGCGTGTTAATACCAACCAGATATACAATGCTACAGTGATAATACAATTAAATAATAGCAGTATTTCTAAGGGCAATGCTCCTGATGGAAGCAAATATGATTATTATGAAATAGCGTCACCTAATGTTTTGACTGAGGTTGTTAGAGAACTTGGTTTGAAAACGGGCATTGATGCGCTTAGGACAAAAATAACTGTTTCTCCTATCATTCCTCAAACAGAGAAGGAAATACAGGAGTCAAAGGAAAAAAGCGGAGAAAAACATGAATATTATCCTAATACTTTTTCTATTACTTATGCCGGAAGAGTGGGAGAAAGCTCGGGAACGATTCGTGAGATTCTAGAATCTGTTATTGATAACTATATGGAGTTTTATAATACTAAATATTCAGATAAAGCTTCCATAAATGATACAGCATATAGCGAAGAAATGGGCAGTTTTGATTACATAGAAAAGGCTGATATGCTAAGTCAAAATGTATATGATATTATGCAAACGCTTGAGGGACTAAGCAGTGCAGATCCTAGTTTTCGTTCTTCATCCACAGGGTACACATTTAAGGATATTTCAAACAAATATAAGTATTTGCGAGACTTTTCAATACCCGAAGTATACTCTGATATCTATAGTGGCCAGATTACCAAGGATAAGAGTCTGCTGATAAAAACATATACGCAAGAAAAAGAGGATTATCTGTTGCAGAGAAAGAACTTCCTCGAGGAAGCAGAGCTTGCGAAAACAAGGATGGAGAGTTTTTCTTTAGCAAATAAAAATGTTCCCAATGCATATAACAATAACACGCGTAATAATAGCGATAATATTGAAATGATCGAGGACATAAACGCAAGTAGAAATGTAAATGAAGAAACAACCTATGATCATTTTATGAGAAGTTATGTTGATGCGAGTATAGCTGCAAATAACCTTTTATTAAAAGCGGAGGACTGTGATAACATAATAGCTAAATTCACAGCTAAAGTTAATGTTAAGGAGCAAGAGACAATTGAAGAAAATGTGGACAATAAGCTTAATGAAATTTTTGTAACGATGAATGACCTCAATAAAGAAGCGATGATGGTTATTCAGGACTATAATGATTATAATGAAGCATCACATATTTCTCCGCTTACCGGTGTAAATTGTTATCCTACCATGAGCGTCATGCTTTATATGCTGCTTGCTGCTTTTGTTAGTGGATTTTTCTCCATAATATTGGCGATATCAGTAGAAGTATTCAAAAAAATTAAGAGAGAAAATAGGGGTTCGCTTTGATTAAGAAAAGATATTTATTTATATGCTTTGCTCTAATAATTATATGCCTTAGCGGTTATATCGTATTTGATAATCAAAATATAAAAACAACAAGATTCACATATTATTCAAATAAGATAGGCGAGGCTTTTGATGGGTATAAGGTATGTTTTATTACAGATTTTCATAACAAAGGAAATTATGAAAAAGTCATTAATTCTGTCAAATCTACCAATCCGGACATTATTTGTATTGTAGGAGATCTGGTTGATATGAATACAACTGATTTTTCCAATGCAATTTCTCTTGTAAAAGGTCTTACAGAAATAACTGACGTTTACTATTCATATGGAAATCATGAGGTGTGGAGCACAAGTCTTACTAGTACAAAAAAGCCTATTGTAGAAGAAATGCTTAAGGACACTGATGTTATTTTTATGAATGACTCGGTAAAAACCATTGAAAGAGATGGGGATAAGTTAAATATAATTGGATATGGTGACGATGTATATGATGATTTTGATGGTCTGTTCAGAGTCAAAGCCGAACAAAGATTAAAGAATCTATATAATACACTTGATAAAACCGTACCTTCGATTCTTATGCTCCACAGGGCACAATACTTTGATGTTGCAGCGAACTTGGGTTTTGATGTTGTCTTATCGGGGCATCTTCATGCGGGACTTGTTAACATAAAGGGAGTAAGGGAGTATGTAATAAATAAACATTTTATTACATCAAAATATGTTAAGGGTGAATACAAAGAAGAGGACAGTGTTATGTATCTTTCAGCAGGCCTTGCAGGAAAAGGAATTATCCCAAGAATTTTCAATACTCCTGAAATCTGTGTTGTGGAGATTAAAAGTAAATGAATATATTAATCGCAAATAATAATATGGAGGTTGGCGGGATACAGAAATCCCTCGTGAATCTCCTAAAAGAAATATCAAAGGAACATAAGGTTACACTCTTTCTCTTTTCACCAACAGGAGAACTTATGAGTGATGTGCCGGATAATGTTAATGTCATCCAAGGAAACTTTTGCACAAGAATTTTGGGCATCAATCAGGGACAGGCAAAGCATATTGGATTTGCCACATTCTTATGGCGATCAATCTGGGCGAGTATTACTAAAACCTTCGGAATTAGATTTGCGTTTTATATATTAACAAGATTACAGAAAATTCACGGCGAATATGATGTTGCTATATCATATATGCAGAATTCCGCCTATAGATACTTTTATGGTGGCGCTAATGAATTTGTACTTAATTCTATTAAGGCTAAGGAAAAAATAGCGTTTTTCCATTGCGATTTTGAAAAGTATTATGGAAATAATAAGTATAACATTTCCTTATATGAAAGATTCGATAAGCTTGCAGCGGTATCCGATGGATGCAAAAATGCGTTCTTAAGGATTTGCCCACAGTACAAAGGGAAAACATATACCGTACATAATATGTATGATTTCTCAGGCATTAAGGACAGTTCTCTTGAATTGGACGTAAGGACTGAGAAAACACCATTTATATTCACTTCTGCAAGAATTAGCGAGGAAAAAGGGATCCTAAGAATGTTTCCGATTTTTTCAAAAATTAAAAGAGATGGATATGATTTCATCTGGTATATAGCAGGTGATGGTCCTGATGCAATTAAGGCAAAAGATGAAGCTCAAAAAAATAATGTAGATGATAATGTTGTATTTTTAGGTATGTTAAAGAATCCGTATCCATACTTCAAAGCATGTGACTTTTTGCTAGTTCCGTCTTATAATGAAGCGGCGCCCATGGTGTTTGGTGAGGCTTTATCATTAAATACTCCGGTGTTTACTACGGACACAATATCTGCTAGCGAGTTAGTAGGAAATATAAACGGTGGATGGATTGTTGA
>JAQVYH010000114.1 GCA_029004515.1 Eubacteriales bacterium
ACAATCGTCAAGGAGGTAGGCAAAGTGGAAAAAATGTTGGTTAGAGGCGTTACAAGAGATAATGATGTAGCTAGAATTTCTGTAAAGGGTCTTGATGATACTCCAGGCAAGGCATTCCAGGTTTTCTCTATACTCGCAAAGCATGGAGTTAACGTAGATGTCATTTTACAGTCAGCTGGCAGTGATAATACAAATAACATTTCATTCACAGTTGCAAAGGCAAATGTAAAGCTTGCAGTTGAAAAGATTGAAGAAAATCTTGAAAGAATTGGCGCACAGACAGTTGAAGCTGACGATAGCGTTTCAAAGGTTTCAATAGTTGGTTCTGGTATGTCAAGCAATGCAGGTGTTGCTGCCAAGATGTTCGAGGCTCTTTATGACAAGAACATCAACATCCAGATGATTTCTACATCAGAAATCAAGGTTAGTGTTATTATTTCAGAAGCAGAAGCTGAAAGAGCTGTTGTTGCTGTGCATGACAAGTTTGACCTTGGTAGACAATAAATAATAAGAACTAATTATGGCAGACTGCGAAAAAGGATGTTAAATTCGACAATCCCGACATCTTCGTCGTACGAGGGTACGATAGAGGTCGGGAAGGGCGAAAGCAAATAATGGTGTAGGTTCTTCGATAAAACCTACGCCATTATAATTATATATTATTATTTTTATATAACAAGCAAGAAATAAATACTTTTTAGTTTGCTTGTGATTGAACGACTTTTTCGACGGTCTGATACACTGCTGATGCAGTGTATTTCAATTATATAGGAAAAATGGTAGGTGAGGGAATTGAGTGATAGCATAGTTGGAAGAAATCCTGTAAAAGAGGCAATTCGTGCAGGGCGAGATTTTGATAGAATCTGCTTTGCGAACGGAGATAAAACATTGCAGCAAATTATAGATATGGCAAAGGAAAGACATATCCCCATCGATTTTGTGGACAGAGCAAGACTCGATGCGATTGCTGAAACGAAAAATCATCAGGGCGTAGTTGCATTTGTTGCAGCGCACAACTTTGCAGAGGTTGAGGATATTCTGGCCCGTGCCAAGCAGAAGGGCGAACCTCCATTTATTGTAATCCTTGATGGCCTTAGTGACCCTCATAACTTAGGCTCAATACTCAGAACAGCCAACGGCGCAGGAGTTCACGGAGTGATTATTCCAAAGCGTAGAAGTGTGGGGCTAAATTCCACCGTTGCAAAAACATCTGCCGGTGCTGTTGAATACACCCCTGTTGCTAGAGTTAGCAATGTTGCCCAGACCATCGAGAATTTAAAAAAAGAAGGCATTTGGGTCTATGGCACAGCATTTGAGGGCGCATCACAGTATAATAAAACTGATTTAAAAGGCGCAATCGCTTTGGTTATAGGCAACGAGGGCGAAGGAATCGGGAGATTAGTACTCGAAAAATGTGATGGACTTATCAAAATTCCTATGATGGGTGAGATTCAATCCCTTAATGCATCAGTTGCAACAGGAATTATACTATATGAAATATTAAATCAGCGTAATAGCTGATAGAGGAAAGGTAGATATAATATGAGAGCTGTTATTACAGTAATTGGTCAGGATAAAGTAGGAATCATCGCTGGCGTAAGTGGTATTCTTGCAGAAGATAGTGTAAACATTTTGGATATTTCCCAGACAATAATGCAGGATGTGTTCACAATGATTATGCTTGTCGACCTTGCGACCTCTGATAAGACATTTGAGGATGTTAACGAAAAACTTCAGGCATTTGCAAAATCAAAGGAAGTAACCATTCATCTTCAGCATAAGAATATTTTCAACGCAATGCACAGAATATAGAGGTGATATCAAGTGATTAACAGACGAGAGATATTAGAAACTATCAACATGATTGAGGAGCAGAACCTTGATATTAGAACTATCACTATGGGAATTACTCTTCTTGATTGTGCCGGAGCAGACAGCAAAATTGCTTGCGGAAAAATTTATGATAAAATTACCCGTTGTGCTGAAAACCTTTTAAAAACAGGTGAACAGATTGAAGCGGAGTATGGTATTCCGATTATTAATAAGAGAATTTCCGTAACTCCTATGGCACTTGTTGCTCAGGCTTCTGATGCTACCGATTATACAATGTTTGCTCAGGCAATGGACAGGGCAGCAAATGAGGTTGGGGTTAATTTTATCGGCGGATTCTCTGCCCTCGTACCAAAGGGTTATACCGAGGGAGACAGAAAGCTTATTCAGTCAATCCCATCAGCGCTTGCAGCTACGCAGAAGGTTTGTTCATCAGTTTGTATTGGTAGTACAAAAGCCGGTCTTAATATGGATGCTGTTGGGCAAATGGGTCATATTATAAAGGAAACAGCAGAGATTTCGGAGGGAGCAATGGGCTGTGCAAAGCTTGTTGTGTTCTCAAATGCAGTCGAGGATAACCCATTTATGGCAGGAGCTTTCCACGGCGTTGGTGAGCCGGAATGTGTAATTAATGTTGGTGTATCAGGCCCCGGTGTTGTAAAGAGAGCACTCGAAAAAGTACCTGATGGTGATTTTGGAGTCGTTGCAGAAACTATCAAAAAGACTGCTTTTAAGATTACTCGTATGGGTCAGCTTGTTGCTCAGGAAGCTTCTAGGAGACTGGGTGTTCCTTTTGGAATAGTAGATCTCTCCTTAGCTCCTACACCTGCAGTTGGTGATAGTGTTGCATATATATTAGAAGAAATGGGGCTCGAAAAGTGCGGTACCCATGGTACAACGGCAGCTCTTGCGCTACTTAATGATGCAGTTAAAAAGGGCGGAGTAATGGCATCATCCTATGTTGGTGGACTTTCAGGAGCGTTTATCCCTGTTTCAGAGGACGCCGGTATGATTGATGCTGTAAAATGCGGCGCACTCACTCTCGAGAAGCTTGAGGCTATGACATGTGTCTGCTCAGTTGGTCTTGACATGATAGCTATTCCGGGTGATACACCTGCTGAAACAATCTCAGCAATTATCGCTGACGAGGCGGCAATCGGCATGGTTAATCAAAAGACTACAGCAGTCAGAATTATCCCTCGCGGTAAGGTCGGAGATATGATAGAGTTCGGCGGACTTCTGGGCACAGCTCCTGTAATGGGAGTTAATGGATTCTCAAGCAGTAAGTTTATCTCAAGAGGTGGACGAATTCCTGCACCACTTCATAGTTTGAAAAATTAATGAATAATATTTAAAAATAAGAACATAATAGATATGCACGCATTATAATAAGTGAGGAGAAGTATCTGTTATGGACATTTTGTCATTAATTCTTATTATTATCGGAGCTATCAATTGGGGCTCAATCGGGATATTCGGTTTTGACATAGTCGGCTCGATATTCGGTGGACAGCTTTCTATTATCAGCAGGATAGTATTCACTCTTGTAGGCCTTGCAGGTCTTTGGGGAATTACACTTCTGTTTAGAGATAGATCCGATGTAGCTGTAAAACATTAATTAGGAAACTGCTTCTAATGAGGAGCAGTTTCTTTTTTTAGCATTAAATATTTTTATATTATTATTGATTTTTCTTTAAAAAAGGTATAGAATGTATAAGAGAGGTGATAACTTATGATTCTTACATTTGATGTTGGGAATACAAACATAGTAATAGGTGGATTTGATAATCATAAGTTGGTTGTAGTTTCTCGCCTTGCAACTCGCATAGGCAAGACGGAGGATGAATATGCTATAAAGCTTAAATGCATCCTGTCGCTTAATGATATCGAACAGTCGCAGATCGACGGATGTATAATCTCTTCTGTTGTTCCACAGCTTAATCTTGCACTTAAAAAAGCGGTTAGTAAGGCTTTTGGTGTGGATTCAATAATTGTAGGTCCCGGCATTAAAACAGGCATTAATATCAAGACTGATAACCCGGCAATAGTTGGTGCTGATCTAATTTGTGCCAGCGTTGCGGCGGATAATCTCTATGACACGCCTGTTCTTATTCTGGATATGGGGACTGCCACAAAAATTATGGTTGTTGATGATGATCATACCTTTATGGGGCTTTCTATTATTCCCGGTATGGAAATTTCTATGAACGCTCTTTCTGGTGGTACAGCGCAGCTTCCTTATATTAATCTGGAGATTCCACCTCGTGTTCTTGGAAGAAATACTATTGATTGTATGCGTTCAGGTGCAATATTTGGGACAGCTTCTATGATTGATGGAATGGTTGACAGAATTGCCGAGGAACTAGGGGTTATGCCTACCCTTGTTGCAACAGGTGGTTTATGCTCTTATGTTGTTCCCAGTTGCAAGCATGAGTTTATTGTAGATGACCATCTTCTACTTAAAGGACTAGACGTAATATATCATAAAAATATGTGAATTCCTTACTACAATCTACTCTTTTGCGGGAATGTTTCCAGTGCGAAATTTGTAACTAATTGGAATTATTTGCTTTGATTACATATTTTGAATAAAATGTATTAGAAATATTAAATATTTTTTAAAAAACTATTGCTTTTTACCTAAAGATGTATTATACTGTTCGTAGGTTGGAGTGTAATTTGCACTATCAGCGTCTTAATTATTGCAAAAAAATAAATTATATACATAAAAAATGTATAAGAGGAGGAAAAAAAGATGAGCAAAAATCTTAAACTCGTAAAGCGCATCGCAGCTGTAGCTACAACAGTATGTGTTGTTGCTGGACTGATGGTTTCTGCATCAGCATACGGCATTACAGAACCTGTTGGTGGTTTTACGTATGATGGTACACAGGCATCAATTACAGTACCTGTAACAGGTACAAGTGCAAGTGGTCAGGTAACAATCGTTGTTAGAAAAGACAATGATAACTGGCTCACAGATCCTAATAGCAATGTTATTTTCATTGACCAGGTAACTGGTGCTGAAGGTACAACATCAATCACATTTGGTATTGATCCAAAGTGGGCTAGCCAGGGAGGACTTTACAAAATTTTTGTTGGCGGTAGCAGCCAGACTCCAGTAGCAGCTAATTTCATTATTGGTGAAGGTATTGAACAGCTTGCAGCTCCAACAGGTGTTGAAGCAGGTAAGACATATTATGCAGCTCCTATAGCAAGTATCGCTCAGAACACTGAAGGTACAATTACAATCGCTGTTGCTAAAAACGGCGGAGCTTTCGCTAATGTTACAGTTACAAATGGTAACTACACATTCGCAGAAGATGGTGCATATGTAATTAAGGCAGTTGATACAGCTGGTGCTGCTGCTGATAGTGCAACAGTAAGCTTTACAGTTGCTGCTGCTTCAGTTACAACATACGCAAACAAGGTTACAGCTATTACAAGTAAGTCTTCATGGACAGCAGCAGAAGTTGCTTCTATCGATGGTCTTATTTCTGAATACAACGGATTCGTTGCTGATAAGAAAACTGCTGTAAATGCAGTTCTTGGTAATGACTTTGTTGAAACTCTTAACAATATCAAGGCAGAAGCACTTGAAGTTGCTCTTGCTGGCGTATTCGCTAAGATCGACGCTCTTCCAGCAGCTTCTGAAGTAACAGAAGGCGACGCAACAGTTATCGCAGCTCTTGCTGATATCGATGCAGATATCGCAACAGTAGTAGCTGATTGGGGCAATGTAGACGCTATCGTTAATGCGTATGCAGATGGTAAGCTTCCTGCAGTTAGAGCTGCTGTAAAAGTTCAGACTGGTGCAGAAGCAACACTCTTAGCTAAATACGCTTACTCATTCGACCTTGCAGGTAAGGCTGTTGTAGAAGTTTCACTTTCAGAAGGTGCCGGCACAAAGAAGATTATGGTAGGCGCTGATGAACTCTTCTATAGTGTTCAGAGACAGAAGTATGTTGGTATTATTGATGCAGCAAATGTTTCAGGTGAAGCACTTGCAAATGTTGTAATAACAGACGAAACTCCAACACCTATGGTTTACGGTAATGTAAACGCTAGCACAATTGATCCTACAGCTCCTAAGTCTTCAATTACCACTGGTGACTTGCTCGTTCTTAAGATGTTCATGGGTGGTTCAAGAACACTTGATGCTAAGAGCCTCATCCAGGCTGACGTATCAGGTGATGGTAGCGTTAAAAATGGTGATGTTATCCAGATTAAGCTTTACTTAGGTAATGGCACTGACTTCGCTATCCTTTCAAAATAATTGATAAATAATTATTTCGAATACACTGCGGGCCTCGGTCCGCAGTGTATCTCGAAATTAATACGAGAAAAAGAGATAGAATGCCTCCAAACAACTTAACATAACAAGTGGTTTTGGCGGGCTTTTCTTGCCTTATAAAGCAAGGTGATGAGGAAAGGTCAAGATGTCCTTTCTTCACTATTGCTAGGCTAATAGCAATATTAGATCTAAAGTTATCTAATGATAATGGCTTTTGAAACAAGTACAGGGTAGAAAATTATTCGTCACTATTAATGCGACGGAATCTATCAATAAATCTACATAATAAGGAGGAGATAGTGTGAGAAACTATTTCACAAAGGGACTTGCGCTCGTACTTACACTTGCAATGGTTCTATCGCTCACACCTATGACGCTGGTTTCAGCTGCACCAACTGATATCCAATTCAAGATTGATACAGTTACAGTTGAAAAAGGTACAACAGATGTTATTACCGTTCCAGTAAAAGTAAGCAAGATGCCTAGCGGATTCCAGCTTGGCTCAACAGGATGGGAATTTTTATTTGATTCAACAAAACTTAATTTCCAGACCTCAACAGATTATACAGCTTTTTCGGGTCCTCTTATTAAGAACCCAACAGCAGACCTCATTATGGGTATGACTGAGAACATAGACGGTACAAATGGTAAGTTCAGATGGGGTTTTGCAACAACAAATAACTACATTACTCCAGCTGATGTAGCAGCAGATGCTACACTTCTTAACCTTAAGTTTAAACTTCCTGAAGGTCTTCCAGCAGGTACATATCCTATCACAGTTCAGTCATATGGTAATATCACTAACGGAACTGCAGAATATGTAAGCCAGGATGATATCGACGCAGCTCTTAATACATATATGGTTCCGGGTGCTATCGTGGTTACAGAACCAGTACAACCAGCTGACTTCATCATCGCAGCAGGCGAAGTAGAAGGTAATGTAGGCGACGCTACAATTGATGTACCACTTAACATCACAAAGATGTATGCCGACAAGAACATCGGTGCTATTTCAGTAGAAGTAAACTATGATACAACTAAGTTCACATTCGATAAGACTGTTGAC
>JAQVYH010000115.1 GCA_029004515.1 Eubacteriales bacterium
GGAGCTTTCCACCCTGAAGTAAAGACAACTGTTGGGGTGTTATTTGACGTGCCCTCTCCATATATGTGCATCATATGTCCATTAACTTCAATTAATTGCCCTGGAGGCTCATATTTTTTGCTATCAATAAACTCGCCAACTTTTTCATAAGTAAAACTAATGAGCAATATAGATACCAGTATGATTAAAACAATTCGCCTTCTCTTCTTTTTCGTTTCGGTATTTTCCACATTCTTTATTTTATTAAAAATCCGCATCATTCATGTCATCCTTTTATACGTTTTGTGATATCCTTTTCAAGACTTCAAAAAATTCTTCAAACACATCACTTTAACTTTATTATACCATTAATATCCAACTAATTTAATACAAAAAAAGATGTCGAACTTTCATTCGATATCTTTCAATTGGAGGCGCCACCCAGATTTGCTCGCTTTGCGGCTTGCGCTTTTTGCGGTGCAAAAAGTCGCACGACAAGTTCAAATCTCTCGAATAATTTCTCCAAAAATAAAGCCCCGCCGTTGGCGGAGCTATATTTTTGGAGGCGCCACCCAGATTTGAACTGGGGGTAAAGGCTTTGCAGGCCTCTGCCTTACCACTTGGCCATGGCGCCAGGTATGAAAAAGACGCTTAATATAAGCGTCTCTGGAGCGGAAGACGAGATTCGAACTCGCGACGTTCACCTTGGCAAGGTGACGCTCTACCACTGAGCCACTCCCGCATGTTAATCAGTAGTAAAAAAAAGAAAATGGCGACTCGGAAGGGGCTCGAACCCTCGACCTCCAGCGTGACAGGCTGGCATTCTAACCAACTGAACTACCGAGCCGTATGGCAATAACAAATTGCATACGATAAAAATAAAAAAATGGTGGTCGCTATAGGGATCGAACCTATGACCCTCTGCTTGTAAGGCAGATGCTCTCCCAGCTGAGCTAAGCGACCAACTCTTAAGTGCTTTATTATTATACATAAATCACCTGACTAAGTCAAGATATATATTCTTAATTACAGCAAAATACTACAGATGTTTTTTTATTTTCTCTCAATTACTCTTTGATTCGTTAGATTGCAGTTTTTATTTCACAATTGACATTGATATTATGCTGTGATATATTTCCTTAGAGGGAGTGATTTATATGCCTAGAATTATATCAGAATTTCTTACTGCTACTGACAGAAATATCCCCGTCATTCTTACCTATCATGAGCATTGTAGCAACGCTCCAATGGTTTTATTAAATCATGGAACTGGCGGTGATGCAGTAGGTATGCAAAGACTTGCATTAAGACTTGCAAACAAGGAAGTATTTTGCGTTTCAGTAGATGCATATCAACAAGGCTCTCGCATAATTGATAGATTTAACGATTTATACTTTAACGAGAACAATAGCCTCGAATATAAAGAAAACTATCTTAGAATGCTTTTACATATGGCACAGGATATGAGTGCACTTATCGATTATTTTACAGATGACGAAAGAGCAGATACTAGCCGTGTTGGTATGACGGGGGACTCTCAAGGTGGCTATGTTGCATATATGACTATGTCAAAAGACGCAAGAATCAAAGCAGCCGCACCCCTTATTGGTTCTCCGGATCTTAGAGATAAATATGGCAACAGCCCAGAATTTCACGACCTTCCCCAAACGTTGCAGCAAGAAATAAACCAGCATAACCCAATAAATAATTATACCCAAATTTCAAAAACTGCTCTTCTTATCCAAAATGGAGATGCAGACAAAATAGTCCCAGTATCAGGGGTAAGAAAGCTTAATGATAAAATCAAAGATTTGTATAAAGACAGACCAGATGACTATAAATACATAGAATATCCCGGTATGGGACATACAACCACTCATGAGATGAATATGAGAGCTATTGAATGGTTGGTAGAAAAACTATAAAACAAAACCGATGCATTTGCATCGGTTATTTTTTTACGCGTATAGTAATTTCACCACTATCTAAAGAAACGAGACCATCGTTTGTTTGAACAATCAAAGCTCCATCACTATTAATGTCTATAGCTTTTCCGCAGTACTCTGTATTATTCCTAAAGTATGTTATTTCTTGACCAATAACCATAGACTTATTCTTGTAATCGTCAATATACAACTTGTTGTTATCCAATTCACCGCAAATAAGCTTATTAGTAATAATTGCAGCAAGCTTATTATAATCAGCATCACAACCAACTGATGTGGCAATTTTATCAAGCTCATCAGGGAAAAAATCAGTATTTACATTTATGCCTATCCCTACTATAACACCTATTATCTCACCGTTGCCATCTCTGACAGCTTCGGTTAATATCCCGCAAATCTTTTTATCTCTTAAATATAAATCATTTACCCACTTTATCAAAGGAGAAACTCCGCAACACCCCTCGATGGCATTTGATACTATGACTGAAACAGCAGTAGTGATAAATAAAGTGCTAGGAATTTTATCTCCAATCAAAACAACAGACATATAAAGCCCTGTGTTCTTTGGCGAATAAAACATTTTACCCTGCCTTCCTCTTCCTTTGGTCTGTTCACAGCTAATAAATAAAGCG
This sequence comes from Eubacteriales bacterium, assembly GCA_029004515.1. GTDB lineage: Bacteria > Bacillota > Clostridia > Monoglobales > UMGS1388 > UMGS1388. The sequence continues at coordinate 2,558 of JAQVYH010000115.1, forward strand.
TTAGCGTCCAAGCCAGCTCTCAGATATCTTTTAGCTTCATCATTAGTAGAATCAATCGTATCGTATGTGAAGACTTTAATATTATTATTTAAATGTTCATATATTCTATCTTTGGAAATACCACTCATATTCTAACCTCGTTACATATAATCTCCAGCCAATAATATCACAATTATATATGCAAGTCAAACATAAGAAAAGGGTGTCGGAGGAAAATAACCGACACCCAATATACTTTATGCACTAACTGAGTTTTTATTGCTTTTCGCCTGCTTCTTTTTGTGATGTCTAATACCAATATCGTCAAAAATTGAATACAGAACAGGTATAAACAACAGCGTCAATAATGTACCAATTGACAGACCGCCCAAAAGAACAACAGCAAGCGGTTGCATCATCTCTGAACCAGAAGCTGAAGAAACAGCCATAGGCAAGAAACCAAGTATTGATGCCATCGTAGTCATAAGGATAGGACGAAGTCTTGTTTTACCAGCCTCAACAAGAGTGTCAGTCCTCGAAAGGTGAGGTTTTTCACGTTTGAGGTCATTAACAAACTCAATAAGAATGATAGCATTACTAACAGCAATACCAACAAGCATAAGTATACCAATGCATCCTATAACGGATAATGGTGACCACGTCACAACTAGGGAAACCACTACACCAATCATAGCAAGAGGAACTGTACCAAGAATAACAAGCGGTTCAATAAGACTTTCAAACTGTGCAGCCATCACCATATACATAAGAAGTATACCTAATATGATAGCTACAAAAAGTGCCAGCATAGAGTCGATCATTACTTCATATGAGCCACCTGTTTCCATGGTTACACCATCAGGTATCTTATGTTTCGATAGTTCCTTTTCAAAATCAGCCTTAACCTTACCCATATTAGAATCATAGAGTTTACCTGTAAGAGTCAACACTCTCCTCTGATTAATTCTAGTCAAGGTAGTATAACCCTTTTCAACTGATACATTAGCAATATCTCGAAGAGTTACCCTTTGACCAGTTGGAGAATCAAGCTGCAGATTTAACAGATCATTATAATCCTCAACATAGCCCTTTGGATAAACAACTTTTATATCATACTCAGAACCACTGTCTGTAAAACGAGATGCATTCGCACCATCCAAATAATTCTTTACTATATTTGCAACAGAAGACGAATTGAATCCATACATAGCAGCCTTTGCTTTGTCAGGACGAATTCTTACTTCTGATTTTGTTTCAGATATAGATGTTTCTGTTTCAGCAATACCATCTATTCCATCAAGTATTTGCTGTGCTTCTACAACGAATTTTTCTAGTTTCGCTTCATCAGTTGATGAAAACTGGAACTCAACTGTATCAGAAGACATACCCATTGCTGTATTTGAAACATCAACCTTGATAACAGCGCCTGAGACATCACTTAATGATTCTCTGATGTCATGAGCAATATCGGTAGTTGTTCCTCTTCTGTTTTCCTTTAACGCAACTGTTATTGTTGATGAATTAGGAGAGGTTGCAAACATACTTGCAGCACCAACCGAGGACGAAACATCACTAACATTCTTATTTTGCATAATGGTGTTTTCAATCTCTCTTGTAATTTCATTAGTATCTTCAAGTTTTGTTCCAACAGGCGTTGTTACTGTAACAGAAACTGAGCCTTCATCACCAGTTGGCATCAAGGTCATACCTACCTGTGTAAGCAGAAACATTGCTACTACAAATACCGCTAAAGTACCGAATACAAAACGCTTTCTGTTCCTCAATACCAATCTTAGTACCTTTTCGTAAACAGAACGAATATTCTTCATTAATTTATCAAAAGGCTTAAGTGCAAAAGCAAGCTTCGGATTGATTGCATCAATATCCTTAATTTTAGCGGATAACATAGGAACAATCAATAGTGTCGCCAAAAGCGATGAAACCTGCGAGAAGATAATTGCAAATGCGAGTTGCTTAAATACAGATGCCATCATATTATCAATAAACATAATGGGAACATATACAATACAAGTTGTGATAGTTGAAGCTAAAATCGCAGTTATTACTTCACCGGTTCCTGACATAGCAGCAGTTTGTGGATCTTCATTGTATTCTTTTCTCCTACGGAATATGTTTTCCAAAACTACAACAGAGTTATCTACAAGCATACCAACGCCCAGAGATAGTCCGCCAAGTGATACAACATTAAGACTCATTCCCGAGAAAAACATACCGATAAATGTAGTTATAACAGCTATTGGTGTGGCCACACCAATAATAAGTGAGTTCTTAACGCTACCAAGGAATAATATGAGTACTAATACAGCAAGTAAACCACCTGATACAGCACTCTCCGCAACAGAACCAATAGCGTCCTCAATATAGCTTGCCTGTTCCATTGTCATATTATATTCAAAGTTTGGAGAAGCCTTTTGTGCATTGTCCAAAACTTTAATAACACCATTCACAACATTTACAGTATTTGCATCAGATTCAGCTGTAATTGAAATAGAAACTGAATCCTCTCCATTAAGTCTTGCGTATGTAGTCGCTTTTGAATAAGTGTCCTTAACCGTTGCAACATCTCTTAAATAAATCGTCTGACCTGATGGAGTAATTATTGGGATAAAATCGATATTTTTTACATCTTCAATTTTACCAATTGAACGAACAGACAAATTCTTATTTGTCCTTTCAGTAGTTCCTGCAGGCATATTTGCATTTTGCATTGCTATATTGCTGACTACATTTGAGAAGCTTACACCCTGACCAAACATTTTTTCCGGATCAACTGTAACTTCTATAATTCTGTCACGAGCACCCGATACAGAAACTGATGCAACACCATCAACAGCCTCAAGCTTATCCTTGAGGTTATCGTCAACATACTTCTTTGTCTGCACCAAATCATATCCTTCATAGGATACACTCATGGTTGCTGCAGGCATCATAGACATATCCACCTTTACAACCATTGGTTTCTCAGCATCTTCAGGTAAATATGAAGAAACCAAGTCGATATTGTCTTTCATGCTTCTTACAGCCTTATCCATATCGGTTCCGGCGGTAAACTGCGCCATAACCATAGATGTACCTTCAGAGGATTGTGATGTTATCGTATCGATCCCAGATACTGAACCAATAGCACCCTCAATTGTCTTTGTAACAAGGTTCTCTACTTCTTGGGAACCAACGTTTGAATATGATGTATATACAATAGCCATAGAGAAATCCATTTCTGGCATCATCTCTATAGGCAACATACTAACTGAATAAAGACCTAAAACTATAAATATCATAATAACCATTATAACAGCAACAGGCCTTCTAACTGACAATGTATGAATCTTCAATTATATCGATCCTTTCTGCTATTATTTTGAGGTTATTTTTATGACATTATTTACATCAGAGATATATTCTTTACCAGTTACTACAACTTTCTCACCATCTGAAAGACCAGATATTACTTGCGTATATTTAGAATTTGAAACACCAGTATTTATATCTCTTCTTTTAGCCTTATTCCCCTCTACTACATAGACATAAGAATTACCTTCATCATCCTCTAAAATAGCATCTGACAGTACAGAGAGAGCATTTTTAACAGAATCTGTTGTCAAAGTAATATCTGCCATCATACCAACCATCAGTTTACCATTTTTATTTGGTATAGAAACTTTCACAGTATACATTCCTGTCTTCGCATTCTTTACAGGATTAACAACAGAAACTAACGCCTCTATATTTTCCATTCCAGCTGATTTAACATTAATCTTTGCTTTAGACCCAATTGTTATATATGGAATAGCAGATTCTGTAACACTAACTTCAGCATCTACTGAATTGTAGTTCATAATTGCAAACAATTCAACTCCGGGTGTTGCCATCTGACCAAGTTTTATATTGCTACTAGCAACATATCCCGAAATAGGCGCAACAATCGATGAATTTGATAAGTTTGAACTAGCTGTATTAAGAGCGGCACTTGCAGACTCAACAGCAGCTTTAGCACTTTTTACACTACCGGGAGCTGTAACTCCTACTGTCAATTCATGTGTTCTTTGAGCAGTTTCAAGGTTTAGTTTTGCAGTATCAAGTTGTGTTTTATAACTGTCCAAAGCCACCTGGCTGATAGCACCAATATCAAAAAGTTGTTTTTGTCTATTATAATTATCAAGTGCGTTATCATAGTTTGTCTGAGCCATGTTAAGCGATTGATTAACGGAAATTTCACTTTGCTTACTGCTTCCTTCTGCCACATTTTCATAAGCTGCAACAGCGCTGTTATATGCGGCTTGGGCTTGATTATAGGCGTTTCTATAATCTGTACCATCTAAAGTAGCAAGCACTGTTCCCGCCTTAACATACTCGCCTAATTTAACATTAACCCCTGTTACCTTAGCAGAAATTTTCGAACTAACACTAGCATCCTCGGAAGCCTTAAGTTCTCCTGGATATGTAACGCCATCTGTTATGTTCCGAGCCTTAACAGTAGCAACAGTTACATTTATTACATTGCTATCTGTGCCGGTTTGTTTAGTCTCTTCTTTGGTACAACCTGCAAATGAGAGTATTGTCATTGCAGACAAAATAATACAAATTAGTTTTTTTATCAAAGCAAACAGCTCCTTCTCCAATATAGT
>JAQVYH010000116.1 GCA_029004515.1 Eubacteriales bacterium
TGGGAAGGCAAATCCCACACTCTCATGTTTATTGAAGCTCGCAGAAGTATTGAATGTAGCCGTATCGGATTTTTTTGTGCAAAAGGATCAGGCTCCCCTTGATGATGAGGGAATTCGCCAGTGTCTCCTGGATTTCATTGGAAAAGCAGGAAAGAAGCATCTCTCAATTTTTTATACTCTATACAAAGGGATGCGGTAGGTTTTAGAACGAGCACAGGGTATTCCGTTTTATTTTCCATCCTTTCATACACATATGAGGATGTAGTCTTGTCAGCGTTGTGTCGCTCAGGCTATATCTAAAACTGTTATCGAAAGGGGGAATCGCATGCAGCGCGAAGCTTTGCTTGTATCTGATGAAATTACAGAATCTCACTTGGCAGCTATTCAAGAAGTGGCTGCGGCATTGAGAATGACCGTGAATGAATTTTTGACTGAAGAGGTAAGGGGCATAACCCCAGACCAAGCGCGGGAGTATTTGAAAGCATTTGCGAGCAGTGCTGATAATAGCAAAATTCTAACTGCGTATTACCTGATCAGAGCGACCACAGAACCACCCCGGTGATCGTAATTTTTGATCCACAATAAAAATCCCATGCAGATGGGATTTTTTCTTTGGCAACCCCCATCCCCCCCAGACTCCATCCCCCAAACTCCCTCTGGGGCTTCCCCTGGGACAAAATCAACCCCTCCTGCCATTTTTCCCCTTGGGCTACAGGTTGGGTTAGATTTTGGGAAAACCCCTGTTAGAATTGAAATATGGCCCAATGTCTGTTTTTGCATCTTGTAACGGCCGCCTACGCTTGCGCACTTAGGTAATAATATTCTGCAAATTCAAATAGATATACCTCTATGAACATATTCAGGAGGTATCTTATGGATTACTCAAATTGGAACATCGTATACGCCTACACGCGGGCTCAAGCTTTTGCAGATGGTGTTCTGGTGGATGCGACTGAGGAAGCGCGAGAGCTTGGTTTTAAGGTTCCTGTAGCAATCACCGCTAACCTGCTTAACCTGTACGTCAAAGCAAGCGAGGGATTGATTGCTGATGGACAATCCACCGAAGCCCGTTTACGGGATGTGCTGATGGTGCTGCTGTACAAAATAAAGCAACAGCGGCCCAATACGGACCGAATCACCTTCAAGGTGAAATTTGCTATGGGGCCAACGCGCAGAAACATCAGTAGGACGGTGGAGCTTACTGCTGTAATAGGCCCTGGTGATGAGGGTGAACCCGTTCTCACAATTATGCTGCCAGAAGACGAATGACCAAGGGGAAACCGCTTCAAAAAGAGCGGTTTCTTTATTATGGTGACAGCACCCAGCCTAATATCTTGTGGAGATTTTTTTACTAAAACGAAACTGGTTTCGTTTTTGGAGGAACAAGATGTCTAAGCATAACAAAGCAAATGATTCTGCAAACACAGAAGAAAAAACGTCCCAACCCTTGAATTTAACGATTCCTGCTGATGAGCACAGCTCTCTGGTGCCCCAAGGTGCTCTTGTGCCAGATATAGTAAAGGATCAAGTTCCCACACAGGTCACAACGGGTATTGATATAACTGAGATTACGAAATCTCAGAAGCCAAAAATTACTGATGAGCGTCTTTTAGATGTTGTCAGAGACAGTATGCCGGGATCATTTAGGAAAATAGATATATTTAGTGCATTACCTAAAACAACAAAAGACGCTGAGCGTTACATGAAGGATGCGTCCGCGGTTCTCGAAAAAATAAATGATCATACTTTACTTAAAAGATCAATTTGTATGTCATTGCCTTTACTAAATGGGATGATTGATTTTACAACTGCATTAAAGTTTCCATATCAAATATGCTATGGACTGATGCTCAATAGGCTTAAGCAATTAATTACAGATAAAAACCTGGGCAATTTTACAGAACAGATAAAGCAGATATTGCCGGGAATGAATATACGGACGGCTCAAAATTACATGCTTGCAGCTAAAATCGTAGAATTAGATGGCATGGAAAAATATTATCCAGCAGGTATAACATTAATATACAAATTTATGCGCCTTATTGGAAATGGAGTCCTTGAAAAAGATGCTGACACAATTATGTATGCCTTTAGGTCCTTTGGGAGCCCAGAAGATGTTGACGAATATGACTATGTAAGAGTTGCAGAATATGTACTATTCTTATATGCAGAACTATCAAAATTCAATATAGATCGCGAACTCTATAATCAGTTGTTTCAAAGTGGATTTGAAATACGGAATAAAGATATAACAACAATTAAAAAATATGAAAAGATATACCCTGGTTTTGCGAACAAATACATCAAGGCATTGCCTCAAAATGATAATAATAGAGATAGGGCAGTTTCATTTGTAACCGGTGCGCCACCTGTTCGAAAGGGACAATCTTGGCAAAAGGAGAAACAATTAGAAAGTGCTGAAAACTTGCTTGCAAAGCTCGCACAACTCTTTGATGCAGATTCCACTATCGCTTTAAGTCATTCTGAAGAAATCCTCGCACATAAAGTAATAAAGCAGTTAGGTAGAAAGACGAATGCATCAAGAATTCTTATTTTGGCAGAAATAAGTGATGACATTCGTAGTTTAAATAATGCGAAGGGAAAACTACACGGAAAAGAGCTTGAGCTTGCTAATGCACTTTTGAGTGAACTAAATACGCTTCTCAAATCATAGTGTGGTGGAGGCAGTGTGATGGAGATATACTTTGCAGAGCCGCAAATAAGTGTTTTCAAGAAATTCTATGAATTGACAAAAATTAGAGTCAATGTCCTTTTTAGCTATTACTATGAACATGGACATGTTCAAGAGACAATGCAATCAATAAGGCCATATGTTAACAAGATTATGCTGGATAGTGGTGGTTTTTCCTCATCACATCTGCCTGAGAGTGAAAAGAATAAAACGAGAGATGGATTTCTTAATTTTATTGAACAATACGGCGAATATCTTGATGATAGGTTCACCTGCACTTTCGCATTTGATGATTTATCAAAAGGAAAAAATTTTTACGACAATTTAAACTTATTTGATGAACAAGTTGGCAAATATCCGCGAATAGTACCAATAGTCCATAACATTATGCCAGATAGTACAGAAATTGAGGAATATGCTAAATATAGTCCACATACAATAGCAATTGGGAAGTGTGATAATAAAACTAGCCTTAAATACTTAAGACCTGCTGTTGATAAAATAAAAACTTATTGTAGATGCCATTTATTGGGAATCACAGACTTCAAAATAATAACGAGTGTCAACGCAGATAGCTGTGACTCAACATCATGGATGCATGATGCCAAAGATGGAATTGTACGATACTTTAAATACGCTAATGGCACCCCTCAAATGGAACTAATATATTTCCCAGACAAACAGGGAAAAACACGCAATGGAACTGTGTTGCTTGATGATTTTTCAGGCAAAGAAGATTTTTTAGTTACAATGCTGAAAAGTTTGAATCTGAAACGAGCTGATTTTTACAACAATAATTATCTTGAATCCAGGCAGTTAGCGAATATATTTTACACGGTAGAGCTGAATAACTATTTGCGACAAAAAAATGCTCTTGGCGTTGTGACACCCGCAAAAAACGAAACTGGTTTCGTTTTATCACCACCTACTGCTGATCCACCGGGCCAGGAAACAATACAGCATACTGAAAAATGAGTTTCGTTTTATTAGTTAGCATTGGTTGAGAGTCCTCTCACAGGTAAAAATCAAGGAACGGGGTAGCTAATCCCGTTCCTTTTTTAGTGCATGGTTTCATGCTGTCGGCTCTATGCCGCTCATAAGTTTGATCTACCTGCGCCTTACTCGTCCAAGAATTTTTGCATGAATATAATTACAACATGATTTGATGATACTTTGTCCATGTGCAGAAAATAAAACGTCCATGGCTCAGTAAAATCGTCCTTGCTTATCTGGTAATCATAGTATCCTAGCGAAATTATATTTCGATAGAATTGCTACGATCCAGATGTCACTCAATAACCCTTTAAAAAGAAGCGAGGTTTAAGATGTGTTCCGATGATGAAGATTATCAAAATTTTTCGTATGAAGATGATGACAATACTGTCGATCAAACTCATGAAGACAGGAAAGCCCCATGGGGTAGCCCTGATTTTGAAGATGATGTCCCACCACCAGCAGGCATTGTCTTTTCACCAAGGCCACCAGTACCCCCAGTAACACCACCAGCATCCTTTCCGAGTGAAAAGCAGGCAAACCCGTTCGCGCAATCCACACAGCATATGCCAACGTTTACAAGCTCTAATCAACCAGCAGCACCGCAAGATTCACCAGATTTAACCGCTCCTCCGAAAAAGAGAAAACCCAAGAAAGAGAATATTCAGCGTAAGGTACTTAATGAATTAAATAAATTTCAGTTTTTTTGCCATAAGAATACTGAATACTACGCAAAGGTTTTAAATGGAGGGCTTGAGCAGTTCCTTGATATTGCAAGCGAGGACTTCCAGGGTTTCGTATTGGACAAATACATGGATGATCCCGCTGGACCATTAAGCTTTATGACTCTCAAATCCATTATTTTACCACTCAAGCATCATGCAAAGAACAACTCTAAACCCATTGAAAGATTTTGCCGTTTTGGAATGCTTAATAACGCGCTTGTTTGGAACCTTGGATTACCTACCCGTCAATGCGTCATCATCAGACCCGATGGATACGAGCCTGGTCAACCGGGTGATGTGCTTCTTGCTAATAATGAAAAGATACACCAAATACAAATCGATCAGATTGCCGCTTCTTGCTCAGGGACAGAGGCTTGTGATCGGTTTATGGATGTGCTTGGCATTAAAGAAGCTCATACCCGGCATATGTTTCTCATGGTTCTTGTGAGCTATTTGTTTCCCAACATTTCAACCCCAATTTTGTATCTGCATGGTCCTGCTGGAAGTGGTAAGACAACCTTGGGTAAAGCTCTTAAATCAGTGTTTGATCCTGGTGATGGTGAATTTCTGCATAACAATTCTCTTGATTTGGCTCTTACTCTGAATCGCTCAGGGGTCGTTCTTTTTGACAACTTTTCCTCATTGAATGGAACAGCTTCAGATCAATTTTGCCTTGCATATACGAGCGGTATTTATACAAAAAAGAAGAATTATACCGATGCTGAAACACTCGCAATTGATATGAAGTGCCCACTCATCTTGACCTCTGTCGATATCCCAAACATTAAAGATGATTTTAAAGCTCGTTGCATGTTTATCAAAGTCAATAGATCAAATGCATTGAAATCTGAAAATGAGATTAAACACGATATAAAAGTATTATTACCTACTGTTCGTGGTGAACTTTGCGCGTTAGCGTCAAAGGTATTAACAAATTATCACTCTTTCAAACCACTCAGTACCACCCGTCATGCTGATTTTGATATGCTCGGTCAAGCATACTTTGAAGCACTTGGAATAACCAGTTCTATTTACGAGCAGATGTTACTGAAAGTAAAAGAAAATGAGTCTGTTGATCTGATTCGCAGCCGTGGACCTCTCAAGGATTTTGCTAACTATGTTCAACGGCAAGGTCTCTGCGCCTTCACCATGAAAGACTTACATAACCTGCTGATAAACTCTTCTGAAAATCCCACTTACTACTCCTCAAATCCAGCTAGCTTTGCCAAGCTCATTAACCAGAACAAAGCATTGCTCAGAAATGTGGGTATCCACATCTTTGACGGATCAAAGCTGAGTACTGGTCGTCCTTATATCGCTTTCACAACGGACTACCTGAAAACAGAAGGAGCTTTGGTCACTCGGCTTGATCTTCCAAGACTGGATCAAGATAAAAGTTTTGTGACTGAGGTTTATACAAAACACACTGGAATTGTAGCTGATCATCTGACTGATCTTATTGACCGCTTCTAGTTCTTATGCCTTTCTCTTCCTCTCCCCCTCCTAAAGAATATTCTGCATTTAAATTTTAATTACTATTATAAACTCTTGTTTAATTGATTGATAATGACTGATCAATTGGTCTTGAGCAAGAACACCAGTAAGATTGATAAAAATCTAATATATATTATATATTATAATTTTTTTAAAACTATATAATATAAAATGGTTTTAACTTTTGCTGGTGTTCGTGCAGATCAAGCTAGAGATCAAATGAATGATGTAATGATCTTTCAAGATCAAGCATCAGAATCTTGCCGTTAATTTCAATGAAAGCTTATCATGAATAATTTAAGATGCAGATAGTTCTTTTTGGAGGGGGAAAGGAAATACATATCTCATTAAGATCGAGTTTTTAAACGTTCCGCTAAAATTAGAAATAATATGATTTTCTTTTCGCATTGTTCATAGAGATATTTAAAACCATACACATTCAAAAGCTTGAGCAGTAGTCAACAACCATTGGCTACTGCTCTTGTTTAACAAAGGAGGTGATGATGTGAATGTCGTGTTCGATTTATGGCGATTGCAGTATCTAGCCCGCAATTCGAGGTTAGTGCGCAAAATTGTTATTGAAATCATCGTGACGCTGCTGAAAAGCAGAATATGAATGAAAGAGGGTGCAAGCCCTCTTTTTCTTCAATGACATATAGATATTGTCCATGAATATCAAAATAATGGAGATATATCATGAGCAAAAAAGCTATCGAATCAGAGCAAATGAAAGGAAAGAAACCCGAATCCAAGTATGACGCCGCTACCCTGCGAACGCTCATCAAGTCGGGCAAAACCGCTTCCGAGATCATGACCGCTATGGGGATAAGCCACAAGCAAATCCTCAAGCATCATGTGCTGAAGCTTATTGCCACAGATAAAGACTTTTACGAAGTTCCCGGTTTATACGACCGGAACCGGCGAAAGGCTTTCGTAAACAGCAGGGGTGAAATCCGGCTGCGTATGTCCAAT
>JAQVYH010000117.1 GCA_029004515.1 Eubacteriales bacterium
AAGGCCGAGCTTTTTAAGCACATAGAATGCGCCTCTATGAGGGCAACCAGGGCAAAGTACAGGAGGTCTTACAGGAATTGCCTCGTCAATCGTTGCAGATTCTGCCTTTGCCTTACCAAGGATAACCTTCTTAATAAGTGATGGAGTGTATTCTCCAAGCAGAGTGAATTTCTCTTTGCCGATAACCTCAATACCAAGAGCCTTGCAATGCTCTTCGATAAATGGGTCAAGCTCTTCGACTACATATACCTTTTCGTGCTTTGCAGCAAAGTTCTTGATAAGCTCAACAGGAAGAGGATATACTATACCAAGCTTAAGAAAACTAGCTTCTTCGCCAAGTGCTTCCTTTGCATACATATATGAGATACCATTTGTAATAACACCAATCTTGTCTGTGTTGTATTCAACTGTGTTGATGTCAGATGTTTCTGCATAGTCTGTGAGTTTCTGGATTCTATCCTCAACTACAACATGACGCTTGATTGCATTACCGGGCATCATAACATTCTTTGCAATATTCTTTTCATAAGGCTTAAGCTCAACTTCTTTTCTTTCGCATGTTTCTACAAGACCCTGTGAGTGGGAAATTCTTGTGGAAAGACGAAGAATAACAGGAGTGTCGAACTTTTCGCTTATCTCATATGCAAGCTTAGTGTACTCCTTGCATTCAACGCTGTCAGCAGGCTCAAGCATTACAATCTTTGATGCCTTTGCATAATGACGAGAATCCTGTTCGTTCTGTGATGAGTGCATACCAGGGTCATCTGCCACGCAGAATACAAGACCGCCATTAACACCTATATAGCTTACTGTGAACATTGGGTCTGCCATAACATTCATACCAACATGCTTCATACAAGACATACTTCTTGCACCCGCCATTGATGCACCGATTGCAACTTCTGCTGCAACCTTCTCGTTTGGTGCCCATTCAGCGTAAATCTCGTCATATTTAACGATGTTTTCTGTAATTTCGGTACTCGGTGTACCCGGATAAGAGGCAACAACAGTTACGCCTGCTTCATATGCGCCACGAGCAACTGCTTCGTTACCAAGCATTAATTTCTTCAAAGTCTATCAATTCCTTTCGTTTTAAAATCAGTTTTTAAGTTGAGCTGATACAAGGCTCTCACCGCAGTAGATTTCACGGAGTTTTGGCTTTTCAATTTTGCCAGTCGCATTTCTTGGAACTTCTGCAAAGATAATTTTCTTTGGTCTTTTATATTTAGGAATGTCAGAGCAGAAGGCGTTTACTTCATCTTCGCTCAGACTAGCTCCTTCTTTAACCTCAATAATTGCTGCCGCTATTTCACCAAGACGCTTGTCAGGAAGTCCGATAACAGCTACATCCTTGATTGCATCGTGCTTACGGAGGAAATCTTCAATCTGTACAGGGTAGAGGTTTTCTCCGCCTGAGATAATAACATCCTTCTTACGGTCAACAAGATATATAAATCCATCCTCGTCCTGCATAGCCATATCTCCTGTGTGGAGCCAGCCATCCTTAAGGACTTCTTTGGTGGACTTTTCGTCATTGTAATAACAGGTCATAACACCGGGGCCTTTGACTGCAAGCTCCCCAACATCTCCCTGCTTAACAGGTACGCCATTTTCGTCAACGACTTTGATTTCCCAGCCATAGCCTGCTTTACCGATAGCACCAACCTTATGAATGTTCTCAACTCCAAGATGTACACATCCTGGGCCGATTGATTCGCTAAGACCGTAGTTTGTGTCGTACTGATGATTTGGGAATACGCTCATCCAACGCTTAATAAGGCTTGGCGGAACAGGCTGTGCGCCGATGTGCATAAGTCGCCATTTGGACAGGTCATATTCTTCAAGATTGATTTCCTTTCGGTCAATTGCATCAAGAATATCCTGTGCCCAAGGAACAAGAAGCCATACGATTGAGCATTGCTCTTCTGAAACAGTCTTTATAATCCATTCAGGCTTAATTCCCTTAAGGAGTACAGCCTTGCTTCCTGCGAGAAGGCTACCAAACCAATGCATCTTTGCTCCCGTATGATATAGAGGAGGGATACAAAGGAATATATCATCCCTTGTTTGACCGTGATGATTTTGTTCAACTTCGCAAGAATGTATAAGACTTTCGTGTTTGTGCAAAATAGCTTTAGGGAAACCAGTTGTTCCTGATGAAAAGTATATAGCACCATAATCATCCTGTGTAAGAGGAATCATTGGGTCTTGTGACGAACAATAGTTAACGATTGTATCATAATGCTCCGAGAAGGTCGGGCAGTTCTGTCCAACATAGAAGATTTGTGAAACCTTTGGAAGTTTATCGCAAACCTCTTCAACTCTGCCAATAAATTCAGGGCCGAAAATAAGAACATCTGCTTCTGAAAGGTTAAGGCAATACTGAATCTCCTTAGCATCGAAGCGGTAGTTCATAGGCACTGCAAGACAACCTGCCTTAAGAATACCAAAATATATTGGGAGCCATTCAAGACAGTTCATAAGAAGTATGGCAACTTTGTCGCCCTTCTTAAGCCCTCTGCTTAGAAGAAGGTTTGCAAAGCGGTTCGCCTTCTTGTCAAATTCTGCCCATGTAAGCTCCAGCCTGCCGCTTTGTTCAGGATTAGGCTGAATAAGAGCGTACTCTTTCCATGTGAGCTTGGTCTTTTCCATCATCTGAGGTGCAATCTCCACAAGAGAAACTTCGTCGCCATAAAGCTTCGCATTACGACGGAGCAAGTCTGTTATAACCATTATATGTCGTCCTTTCTGTAGGTTGTTGCATAAAAAATATTGCAATCAGATGCTGAAAAATTCAGCACATAATTGTAATAATCTACATTATACAACAAATTGACATAAAAATAAAGAGATTTCTGGATGTTTTTTTAAAAATGTTATAAATTTAATTATTTAACTAAATACTATTGATTTTTTGGTTAAATGTGTTAAAATAACCATAGAATAAATTTTTTATTAGGAGTTGAAGTAAAAATGCCATTGGTTACAACCAAGGAAATGTTTAAGAAGGCATATGATGGCGGCTACGCTATCGGTGCTTTTAATGTTAACAACATGGAAATCATACAGGGTATTACAGAAGCAGCTAAGGAAGTTAATGCTCCTCTTATCCTTCAGGTTTCTTCAGGTGCAAGAAAGTATGCTAATCACACTTACCTTGTAAAGCTTGTTGAGGCAGCTATTGAAGAAACAGGTCTTCCTATCGCTCTTCACCTTGATCACGGTGACAGCTTCGAACTTTGTAAGTCATGTATCGATGGTGGTTTTACATCAGTTATGATTGACGGTTCAAAGTATTCTTTCGAAGAAAACATCGAGCTTACAAAGAAGGTTGTTGAATATGCTCACGCTCGTGGCGTAGTAGTAGAAGGCGAACTTGGTAAGCTTGCAGGTATCGAAGATGATGTTAATGTATCTGAAGAGGATGCATCATATACAAGACCTGAAGAAGTAGTAGAATTCGTTACAAAAACAGGTGTTGACTCACTTGCTATCGCTATTGGTACAAGCCATGGTGCATACAAGTTCAAGCCTGGTCAGAAGCCACAGCTTAGATTCGATATCCTTCGTGAAATCGAAAAGCAGCTTCCAAACTTCCCAATCGTTCTTCACGGTGCTAGTAGCGTAATTCCTGAATATGTTGAAATGATTAACGCAAACGGCGGTAATATGCCAGATGCTATCGGTATTCCAGAAGATATGCTTCGTGATGCTGCTAGATCAGCAGTATGTAAGATTAATATTGACTCTGATCTTCGTCTTGCAATGACAGGTTCAATCAGAAAGTACTTCAATGATCATCCTGATCATTTTGACCCAAGACAGTATCTTTCACCAGCTAGAGCTGCAATTAAGGATCTTGTTAAGAATAAGATTGTTAATGTTCTTGGTTGCAACGACAAAGCGTAATTATTTTATAAGTATTATTAATAGGGCTGTTCTTTATGTGAATAGCCCTATTTTTTGCTTTAATAATATTTTATCAGTCGGCTAAGTTAATACGGCAATGAGGTGAAGTATATAATGGCAAAGAATAAGAGCATTTGGCTTTTTGACTTTATAGCTAAGGTTAATCAAGACTGTATTGGTGCCTATTCGGCTCAGGCAGCCTTTTTTATAATAATTTCTTTTTTCCCATTTCTTATGCTCCTTTTGTCTCTTGCCAGTATGCTTAATATCTCTGCGCCGATTATGGAGTATTTCTCTGTTGACCTTATGCCGAAAGCCGTGCAGAATATGGTTAATTCCATTGTAAATGAGGTATATAGCGGTGGTACAAAGAGTATGATTTCCATCGCCGGAATACTTACCTTATGGGCTGCATCAAAGGGCGTTACGGCTCTTATAACAGGGCTTAATTCTGTTTATGGAATTCCTGAAACCAGAAATTTTGTGATGGTAAGAGTGCTTTCTATGATATATACAATTCTTTTTTCAATTGTACTTATTGTAGTTATCGTTATTCTTGTATTTGGTAAATCTCTTTACCATTGGCTTATAGGTTCTTTCCCATGGATGAGCGATGTTTTAACGCCGATTTTGTCTGTGAGAACTATTGTGGCCTATTTTTCTCTTACACTATTTTTCTGGGCGCTCTTTATTGTTATTCCTCATCGTAGGGCGAGGGTATTTACAGAGATTCCGGGTGCAATTATTGCGTCAAGCGGATGGATTGGATTCTCCTATCTGTTCTCATATTATATTGACAACATCGGCAATTATTCTTACATTTATGGCAGCCTTACAGCAGTTGTGCTCTTTATGGTGTGGCTGTGGTTTTGTATGTTTATCCTTTTTGTGGGAGCGGAGATTAATATCCTGCTTCAAGGGAGATGCAGGCTTAAGGTTATATGTGAGAACGAATATGGTATGAGCTATGGCGAGCATTATAAGATTGTTCACTCTCCATTTTTTCTGTATCAACAAAATGTAGCTAGACGCAAAAGGATTAAAGAGATGCGCAGGCAAATACAGATTGAAAAAGAAAATAATATATCAAAGCAGAACGATTCAAATGAAGGGAATGAATGAATATGTATATCGCAAATAAAGAAAGATACAGCAAAATGAAATATAACCGTTGTGGCAACAGCGGTCTTAAGCTTCCTGCCATATCCTTAGGACTTTGGCACAACTTTGGAAGCTGTGACAGATATGACAATATGGTGGATATGCTCACAACAGCTTTTGACTTGGGCATAACTCACTTTGACCTTGCTAATAACTATGGTCCATACCCAGGTGCAGCTGAGGAAAATTTTGGAAAGATAATGAAGGATAATTTTAGACCCTATCGTGATGAGCTTATTATCTCAACAAAGGCGGGCTATCGTATGTGGCCGGGACCTTATGGCGAATGGGGCAGTAGAAAATACCTTCTTTCCAGCCTTGATGCATCACTTAAGAGAATGGGACTGGACTATGTTGATATATTCTACTCTCATCGTTTCGACCCTGACACTCCACTTGAGGAGACTATGGGTGCTCTTGCAACCGCAGTTAAGTCAGGTAAGGCGCTCTATGCCGGTATCTCAAGCTATAGTGCAGAGGATACTGACAGAGCTATAAAGATTCTTAAGGACTTAGGCGTACCACTTCTTATCCACCAACCATCCTACTCAATGATGGATAGATGGATTGAGGGCGGACTTCAGGATGTTCTTGATAGAGAAAAGGTAGGAAGTATCGCTTTCTGCCCACTTCATAAGGGCGTTCTTACTGACAGATATGTTAACGGTATTCCTGAGGATTCCCGTATGGCAAAATCAGCCTTTACCTCTGAAGAGGACCTTATAGGTAAGGTTGAAAAGGTTAAAAAGCTCAGCGTTATTGCGCAGGAGAGAGGCCAGACAATGGCTCAGATGGCTCTTGCTTGGAACCTTCGAGGTGGCAGACTTACAAGCGTTATCATTGGTGCAAGCAGACCACAGCAGATTATTGATAATGTAAAGGCTATCCAAAACCTTGACTTTACAAATGAGGAACTTGAAGCAATCGAAAAAATCTTAAAAGGATAATTTACAGCTATGAAAAGAAATGTGCTTATGGTTATCCTGTTTTTGTCTATCACCATTGGTGGCCTTGGGTGGCTATGCTCCCAGGCTTATATGTACAACACAGGAAAGCTCAAAACTTCATATTTGACTAACTGGAAAACCCCTACCCATTATGACAATGGATATGTTAACTTTGTAGAAAACATCAAGACCTATGCAGAGAATATAGCGGGTAATTGTATGCCTTTTTATGAGAAGGTTCTTGTATCTGATAAGGATATGAACTTTGCCATGGATTACAAGCTCTATTCTCATCTCTTTGGTGATATGGAGCAGTGGTATGTTCCTATCGGCAAGGACGACTATGATTATAAATTTGTATCAGGCAATATGTCCACGCTCATTAATGCATATAGAGTTAAGAATAAGGATATAGAGCCTAATCTAAAGGCGACCGAAGAGTTCTTCGGGAAGCTTCGTGATAGCAATGATGTTAATCTTTTTGTCTATGGGTGTAATGTTTATGATACATCCTCATTGCCCAAGGATTCTAATCTTGGTATTGACAATCGTAAGCAATATATTGAGAAGTTTAGCAAGTCTATGGAAAGTATCGGAGTCTCCTTTGATTATCTTAAGTATGATAATAT
>JAQVYH010000118.1 GCA_029004515.1 Eubacteriales bacterium
CACCTGTTGCTACAACCACATCTCCACCCTCAACTTCAGGCTGCATTCCACCTGATGTGCCAACACGGATAAATGTATCCGCTCCGACTTTAACAAGCTCCTCAAGAGCAATTGCCGCCGATGGTCCGCCAATGCCAGTAGACACAACAGATACCTTCTCGCCACAAAGAGTGCCTGTATAGGTGGTATATTCTCTATTGGATGCGATATGAGCAGGGTTATCAAATCTATCTGCAATCTTCTCACATCTGCCGGGATCACCGGGGAGAATCACATATCTTCCCACATCGCCACTTTTAATCCCAATGTGATACTGCTTTTCATCACTATATACAAGAGCCATAATCTATCCCTCCAAATTAGTATAAATGCTTTTTCATTGCCTTAATAACATTTTGCGCTATATCCTCACACCCCCGTATATTAGGATGGGTGAAATCACCACTTATACCAGCCGAGCCAATAGAGAGCATCCTCTCCCCATTAAGGTGCACAACATTATTAAGTCCAAGCTCCTTTGTAACCTTCCTTACAATACGACGATATGCCTTGACAAACTTTTCTTTGTCCAAGCCTTTCTCAGCATAGAGATAGAAAACATCAATGCAAAAAACCTTTTTATCAGGATGCTTCCCTGCAATGGTAGAAATCATATAACGAACTCTCTTTTCAAATTCGTCACAGGGCATACCAATCGCATTAACACCCATCTCAAGGGAGGCAAAATCCCAATCATCACGACTTGCTATGTAATCTGCCATCTCAGGTTCCAAAAGTGCACTACCGGCAAAGCCAAGGTTAATGAGGTTAGCTCCAAAATACTCTGCTATGCGGCTTGCATAACTGTTCATAGGGAGCAGACTTAGGCTACCATGAGTAATTGACGAGCCATAAGCAAGATATGTACTGCTTGGGACTTCCTCCGCCTTTGGTGGTCTGCAATCGCCCTCAACTCCTACAATTGTACAGGGTGAGTTAGGTAGAATAATCCTAACCACATTTGGATCGAAGGGGAAATTGTTTTCCTTTGTGATTGCCTGTAACTTTTCGATATCATTAGGGGAAGTGACGGTTATCTCTCCCTCTTTAGTTATAACCTTTCTACAGTCCTGCCAACCAGCAGGGATTGAGCCATAATATACATATACAAAAAGGAAGTCAGCTGTCTTGGTACCAAACTTAATCTTAACCTCATCACCGGTGCACACAAGGCGAATCTCACAACCGCTTGAATAACGATTACGAGGCTGTCCCTTCTCGCTCATATGCTGCTCAACACACTGTGGCACACGTAGCATATCATAGCCTTCCTCTGTTTTTATTACTTCTGATACATTATAAAGCTCTATATTCTTAAATATCATTGTCTAATCCCCCGATTGTTAACTATTACTACACGCCTTTACGAAACTTTCAATAATCCTTTGAGAATATTTGTCGTTTTGGGCGAGCTTTTCAGGATGCCATTGCAGGCCATGAATATACCTTTTATCAGGCATAAATATCCCCTCTATAATCCCATCAGGACACACCGCCGAAACCTCAAGTCCACTACCAATCTTTTTTACACATTGATTATGATAGCTGTTCACCATAATATTTTCTTCTTTCAAGATATCCATAAGAGGTGTGCCTCTTTCTATCCTGACCTCGTGTATAACATCATCTGATACAACAGGCATATTATGCTCTATGTCCGTAGAAATTTGGGTTGGGATATCCTGATAAAGCGTACCACCCATAACCACATTCACCATATGCATACCACGACAAACCGCCAGCATAGGCTTGTCTACATTTATTGCCATGAGGGTTAGTCTAAAATCTAACGCATCCCTCTCAGGGCACAACTCATCGCAACCGTCCATAATCTGCTCACCATAGAGCTCTGGTTCTATATCGTGTCCACCTGTGACTAATATGCCATCGCATACATTAATGATGTTTTCTATCACACTATCATCGCTCGTTATTGGCAATATAACAGGCACTCCGCCTGCGCAAAGCACGCTATCCATATAAGACGCCTGTATCTTATACAAATCCATATTCCCCTCAAAAAGCGGTGTCACGCCGATAATCGGTCTTTTAGTCATACTGTATATTCACCCCATGAAAATATTTGTATGACTATTATTCCCCTTTAAAATAATATATCATACTCTCAAAATTCTCATTGGTATTATCAGCAACTGTCAAACTGTACTTTTGTCCGCTGGTAACAGAATCTGGAGTTATATCAACATACAATATTTGTGATTTACCATTTTCGATATTATAATTAAGATTTTTATTACTTAGCCACTTTTCATCAATACCTGAGATAGTAGCAATGCCACTTATATTCTTACCACTATAATTCACAACTCGAATTTTGAGCTTATAAGTTTCTCCCTGTTTAAGAATCCTTTCTGTGCTTAAATAATAATCACATCTCGCCTGAACAACACTTTTGATATCCTGTATTACTCTTTCCTCCTGAACAAATCTAGGCTTGGAATACTCTGTGTACCCCTCTAGGTCACCCTTGATATACACGGGCTTTTTATCTAGATATACTATTGCTGTGTCGCCAGTAGGATAAATTGTTTTGCCATTGCCATACATATCATATACAACTATAGGCGATGTGGTTTTCACCTTAATCATCTGCTTTGAAATATTTTCATTAGTTAACCATACGCTGAGAATTGGCTTATCTCCATCCTTTTCAAAATATGCACCAAATGTATCCGTGCCAAAAGCAGGACTGCCATTTTTCTCAATAACACCAACACAGTCATAGCTACCAAGTAGATAATTAGCGGCTGTTACCGCACCAAACTGTGGCTTTGCATAGCCGTTGACGCTTGGCTGAACATAGCCAAAGCCATTATCGGTTAGTATATTAAATGAATACAATGTATTTGCCTGAGCACCTGTAACACGAGAGTATATAATCCCCTTTGTGTTCCAAATTGCACTATCCTTAAGGGTTGTGCCCTTATTAGTATTCCATCCCCACTCTGTAACATATATAGGCAGGTCAGGGGCTTTATTTCTAGTGTGAACAATCTTCTTTTCAAAATTCCTGTCTGACCAGCTATCAGTTTCTTCCACAGATTTTGCCATATATGGGTGGATATTTAGTACATCAAAATAGTCCTTACCGCCTTGCTCGAGCAAATTGTTTACAAAACCCACTCCGATATCTGACATTCCGCTCATAGTCACTGTGCAGTCTGGGTCGGCAGCTTTTGCCGCAAGATAGGAAACTTTAAGGAGTGGTAGATAAGCTATAGCCCGATAATAATCAACATTATTTGTAATGGCAGGGTCCTGTTCCCAAAAGAAAATATTCGCCTCATTCCACATTTCCCACTTGCTGATTGTACCCTTATATCTACTTACTGTATCATAAACATATTTGCCCCACCTTTCAAGATTAACAGGCGGATACCGTCTATACATTCCTTTACCTATCCCATTATAATCTTCAATAGAAGAATTCTGCTTATTTGAATATGTAATAAGACCTAATACCTCAATGTCTCTTTCGGTAAGGATATTTACCACTTTATCATAAAAGCTCCAATAGTATCCATTATCATCAGGCTCTATCTTATCCCACAAAAAGTCCTGGCGAATAATGCTTGCACCGCCTCTTTTCATCATATCCGCTTCGTCAATAATCTGTTTGTCTGTTTTAAGAGAATCAAAGTGTATTGAATATCCCTGCTTATATTGGTTAGATATTTTCTTATTATCCAAAAGGGGAATTCTGGTAAATTCCTTTTGTGCGAAAACAGAACCATTAACACTTATGCTAGCCATGAAATTACCATAGGGTTTAACCTTAATATTGATTGGTGTTGGTAATATCTGAGTACTACCAAGCGTTATTTCCTGACTAATTTCGGCTACAACATTACCATCCATATCACGGATATCGCCTTTGATAACATAGTCTTTACTAGGATTATTAAAGTTACACACTTCACCATAGAGAGTTACATCCTCATCCGTATAACACGAACCGAGCTCTTTTGAAAGAATCTGTGAAACAAAGGTTGTACGAACAGGGCTTGTTAGGAAGATGCTATCAACCATAAAATACCCCTCACCGCTTCTATTAGCCGCACCGTTACTATGGATAAAAAAAGTAAGGCTTTTGATACTTGAGAGATTTATTCCGTCAAAATCAGAGAAGTCAACCTCAACCTTATCCCAATTCGCACTTGGGTTAATCGTTTTTTGCCATGTCTTTGCTCCATCATTTATTCGTGCATATACAACGCTATTTTCTGTTCCCTTTACATAAAAGATAAGTCCCGAATATTTTGACCAATCATCATCTATAATCTTTTGAGCCTGACAACCATAATGCTGCCGATTATAATCAAGCCTGAGTGCACTATTAGAATAGCCGTCTTCAGCAGTTGTTGCATCAATACTGCCACCATACTCCGTATCTGCCCACAAAAACATAGATGAAGCCTCATCAGTATCAAAGCCCGTAAGGAGTGTTGGCGGATTAAATGAGTGTAGATCAGTGTTATAATCCTCAATTGTAATAGGTGCAGTAAGATTATTCATACCCTTATCCCAACATAAAATCTTAAGGGAGTACAACTTATCATCGGGAATTATATTCTTGATACTAAAATCTTTATTTTTTCCTAATAGAACCTTTTCAGCGCATATAGATACATCCACAATTTTATTACTGTCCCTCTGGGCGACAACGCCAATGAGCATAGCATCCAGATCCTTATCAGCAGCATTATCAATTGTGACCACTGTATTAATCTCGCCCTTTTGAATACCGCCAAAGCTATTTATACCACTACCGCTAAATTGTGGCGCAAAAACACGCACATCGCCCTCTGCAAAGGCGAAATGCGTACCTGTTAAAATTATTATTACCGATAAAATAGTACTAATAATTCTTCTCATGTTTCCTCTTTTCCCTTTATTATTAATAATAGGATAATTATAGCACACTAAAGAATAACATTCAACATAAAAATAGGACGTTTGCTTTTGCAAACACCCCAGCGTGTCGATAAGCCTATAGACACGCTGGCAGACTGCGAAAAAGGAAGTTAAATTCGACATTCCCGACATCGTCGGCGTACGAGGGTACGGTAGAGGTCGGGAAGGGTGAAAGCAAGCAATGGCGTAGGTTTTTCGATAAAACCTACGCCATTATAATTATATATTATTATTTTTTATAGAACAAGCAAGAGATAAATATTTTCTATTTTGCTTGTGGTTGAACGACTTTTTCGACGGTCTGGGGCGTTTGCAAAAGCAAACGCCCACAAAACAAATTTATTGAATCGTTAAATACTTATACAAAATAACTGCCGCCTCTGCACGGGTCATATTATCCTTTGGTCTTACTCCTGTATCGTCACCGCCTACTATCCCCATTCCATAAAGGATTGCAACATGACCAAGCTTATCAGAAGAGATAAGTTCTTTGTCCTTAAAATCAACTGCAAAGATTTTAGAAAGCTTCGCAACTCTCTCAAGCTGTGCAAAACGAATCATATAAACAATGGCATCTTCCCTAGTCACTGAGGCCTTCTCATTTCTTTCATTCCTTGTAAGTATTCCCATGTTATACATTTCTCTATATAGTTCATCAACACTATTTTGCATAAACCAGTTATACTTAAGACCTGATGCAAAGAGTCTTAATACATCCTCT
This sequence comes from Eubacteriales bacterium, assembly GCA_029004515.1. Classification (GTDB taxonomy): domain Bacteria; phylum Bacillota; class Clostridia; order Monoglobales; family UMGS1388; genus UMGS1388. The sequence goes on from JAQVYH010000118.1 coordinate 5,696, forward strand.
TGCGTTATTGGTGTATCCGGATTAAAGCTTTCACCGCTAAATGCGATTCCTACTTCACCAAGCTTTTCAACAGCTTCCTTGCACCAATGATCTTCTATATCGTTATATTTCGCATTGTGTACTATCTGTGCATATGGTTCAAATTTTTCACCTGTTTTCGCATCAATCTGAACATACTGATTATCATCAGCTGTATAGCAAAGAACAAATTCATCATTTGATTTGATATGTTTCATTTTAATTGGGGCGTACTTAGTAAGTGTTGCAAATGCTTTATCACCAATAACACCCTCACTTGATTCAAAGATAAGCTTATTATCTATATTGTTCGAATAGTTGACAATCCTATCTTTCTTTATGTCATATGTAATCATAAGGCTTTCACCAATTACAGGGATATTGTTTTCGTGGCGAACATATTGCTTGCTGGCAGTAAGGCTGTTATATTCAGCCTCGTCACCTACACATAATTTATAATCCTCACCTGCATACTTAGCAACAAAGCTGTCCATGGCTTTTTCTGCCTTGGTTTTCTGACTGTTAGTCGCCTCAACATCTGTATAATCATAGCCTTCATAATTATAAAGGTTCTTTATTTCTCCTGTTTTAGCATCTACTGTTACATAGATAGAACGGCTATAATCGTCACCCTTTTTACGGAATGAAAGACTCATATAGTAATCTTCATCATTCTTGCGGATACTGCTTTCCTGAAGAAGCAGATCTTTATCGATTTTCAACGCAGAGATGCCCAAAATCATTTTTTCTATTTCTTTTTCTGTTTTAAGGCCAGCAACATTTTTAAGCTCCTTTATCTCTTCAGGTGTAAG
>JAQVYH010000119.1 GCA_029004515.1 Eubacteriales bacterium
AATTTATCAGTAAAATCCGTGATATAAGGAAGTTCTCATCAGTTGAGGAGCTTAAGAATCAATTGAGAATGGATATAGAGGAAGCAAAATAAAAAAATATTGACAAGTGGAAAAAATTGTGATATATTATTTAGTGCCTATGGCTGGGTTTAGGGATTATCGTTTGATAATCTTGCAAGGTGAAGTTATTTTTGATAATTCTCCATATAACGGCAATGCCGTCCCTTTTCTCTGCTGTATTGGTAAATATATTTTATGGAGGCAGTAAAAATGTTAAAAGAACAGAAGCAGAGCATTATCAGTGCTCACGCAGTACATGAAGGAGATACAGGTTCTCCTGAAGTACAGGTTGCTATTCTTACAGAAAGAATCAACCACCTCAACGAACATCTCAAGATTCACAAGAAGGATCATCATTCAAGAAGAGGTCTTCTTAAGATGGTAGGTCAGAGAAGAGGTCTTCTCAACTACCTTATGAAGAAGGACATCAACCGTTACAGAGCAATCATTGAAAAGTTAGGCTTAAGAAAGTAATTTTGCATAAAATGGGGAGGCTTCCTTTTTAGGTGGTCTCCCCTTAAAGCAAATTTATGGTATAAAACAAAAAACTACATTCTAGTTGAGGCGACGTGAGAGCTTTTAGCAGTTAAAGGTGGGTTGTGCAATGACGCAGCAAATCTTTAAGTGCTAAAACAGTTTTTATGTATCGCCTCCAAAGAAAAGGAGAGAAAAAAGCATGAAAAAAGTTTTTCAAACTGAAATCGCAGGCAGACCACTTGTTGTTGAAACAGGTGAAATGGCACAACTCGCTACAGGCTCATGTCTTGTACGTTATGGTGACACAGCAGTTCTTGTAGCTGCTACAATGTCAGAAAAGCCTCGTGATGGTATCGATTTCTTCCCTCTTAGTGTTGACTATGAGGAAAGAATGTACAGCGTAGGCAAGATCCCTGGTGGATTCCTTAAGAGAGAAGGTCGTCCTTCTGAAAAGGCTATCCTTACAAGCCGTGTTATTGACAGACCTATGCGTCCTTTATTCCCAAAGGATTTAAGAAACGATGTTTCTCTTGTTGCAACAGTTATGTCAGTTGAACCTGACAATTCACCTGAAATTGCAGCTATGCTTGGTTGTTCAATCGCAGTTTCAATTACTAACATCCCATTCAACGGACCTATCGCAGGTGTATATGTTGGCCTTTGCAATGGTGAGCTTGTTATCAACCCAACTCTTGCACAGAGAGAGATCAGTGATCTTACTCTTGTTGTTGCAGGTACGACTGAAAAGGTTGTAATGATTGAAGCAGGCGCTAAAGAAGTTGACGACGATACAATGTTCGAAGCTATCATGATGGCTCATGAGGAAATCAAGAAGATTTGTGAATTCATCAAGGGTATCGTTGAAGAAATCGGCGTTAAAGAAAAATACCAGTATGAATCATGCGAGCTTCCAGCTGAGTTCTTTAATGATATTAAAGAATTTGCTATGGATATGGTTAAGCTAGCACTTGATACAGATGACAAAAAGACAAGAGAAGAAAGACTTGCAGTTGTAAGTGAAAAGATTAAAGAAGAATTCGGCGAAAAATACGCTGAAAACGAAGCGCTATTTGGCGAAGCTCTTTACAAACTCGAGAAGTATGTTGTTCGTAACTGGCTCCTTGAAGGCAAGCGTGTAGACGGAAGAGGAATGAATGAAATCAGACCTCTTGAAGCACAGGTTGGTCTTCTTCCAAGAGTTCACGGTTCAGGTATGTTCTCAAGAGGACAGACACAGGTTCTTACAATTGCAACACTTGGTGCACTTGGCGATCAGCAGAAACTTGATGGTCTTGATGAAGAAGAAGCAAAGAGATATATCCATCACTACAACTTCCCTTCATATAGCGTAGGTGAAACTCGTCCATCAAGAGGTCCTGGCAGAAGAGAAATCGGTCACGGTGCTCTTGCAGAAAAAGCTCTCGAACCAGTAATTCCTTCAGAAGAAGAATTCCCATATGCAATCCGTCTTGTTTCAGAAGTTCTGTCATCAAACGGTTCAACATCACAGGGTAGTGTTTGCGGTAGTACGCTTGCACTTATGGATGCAGGTGTGCCAATCAAGGCTCCTGTAGCTGGTATCTCTGTTGGACTTATCACTGAGGGTGACAACTTTACAACAATGCTTGATATCCAAGGTCTTGAAGACTTCTTTGGCGATATGGACTTTAAGGTTGCCGGTACAAAGAATGGTATCACAGCAATCCAGATGGACCTTAAGATTGATGGTCTTACACCAGCAATCATCAAGGAAGTATTTGAAAAAACAAAGGCTTCTAGATTTGATATTCTTGATAGAATTATGCTTCCTGCAATAGCAGAGCCAAGAGCAGAACTTTCAAAGTATGCTCCAAGAGTTATCACTACAAAGATTGATACAGATAAGATTCGTGATGTTATCGGTGCCGGTGGTAAGGTAATTCAGAAGATTATTGCTGATACAGGCGTTAAGATTGATATCGACGATACAGGTCTGGTTCTTATCATGTCAGTAGATGGTGAATCAGGCCAGAAGGCTCTTAGCATCATTGAAGGCATCGTAAAAGAACCAGAAGTAGGCGCAATTTACACAGGTAAGGTTACAAGACTTATGCAGTTTGGTGCATTTGTTGAGTTCCTTCCAGGAAAAGAAGGTCTTGTTCATATTTCAAAGCTCGATAAGAAGAGAGTTGAAAATGTTGAAGATGTTGTACAAGTTGGCGATGAAATCAAGGTTAAGCTTCTTGAAGTCGACAAGCAGGGCAGACTCAACTTATCAAGAAAAGACGCTCTTGACGACTAATTGGTCGTTTAATTTGGCGCAGAACATTAACGTTGAATAATGTAGTGTTTTTAAAAGCAAGAGCTATTATAACTCTTGCTTTTTTTGTGCTGTTGTGCTATAATCTATTATGTATTTTTGTGTAGAAAGAAAGGGATTAAAGAGAATGAAGTATAATAAATTCGGCAATACCGGGATGGAAATTTCTGCTCTTGGTTTTGGCGCAATGCGTCTTCCAATGGTGGATGGTAAAATCAATGATGAATTGGCTGTACCACTTCTCCAGAGAGCTTTTGATTTGGGTATTAACTATGTTGATACTGCATTCTTCTATTGTAATGGAACAAGTGAATATACAGTAGGCAAGGCTCTTAAGGGTTATCGGGATAGGGTTTATCTTTCTGATAAATTCCCTATTAAAGAGAATTCCACAAGAAGCGACTATCGCTCAACTCTTGAAGAGCAGCTTAAAAAGCTCGATCAGCAGTATATTGATTGTTATCACTTTCACGGTATTAATCTTGAAAGATTCAAGAATACAATTCTTAAAAATGACCTTATTGCAGAGGCACAAAAGGCTAAAGATGAGGGGCTTATCAGGCATATTTCCTTCTCTTTCCATGATACTCCTCAGGCAATGATGGAGATTATTGATTCAGGATATTTTGAGTCTGTTCTCTGCCAGTACAATATGCTTTTTCGTGATAATGAAGAGGCTATTAAGCATGCTCATGATAAGGGTCTTGGTGTTGTAGTTATGGGGCCTGTTGGTGGCGGTAATCTTTCATATCCTATTGAGGAATTTGAAAAATCTGTTGGGAATAAGTGCGGTACTCCAGAGCTTGCCCTTAGATTTGTTATGTCAAATCCAAATGTAAGCTGTGCTTTATCAGGTATGGGAAATCTTGAAATGCTTGAAGAAAATGTAAGAGTTGCATCTGATGAGAGTGCTCTTACAGCAGATGAGAGAAAGTCAGTTCTTGAAACTTGTGATAAGCTTAAAGACCTTACAAAGCTTTATTGTACAGGCTGTGAATATTGCAAACCATATTGTCCGAAGAATATACATATACCATACTTGTTTCAGACAATGAATCTTCACAAAGTTTATGGACTTACAGAGGTTGCAAAGAAGAAGTATGCTGCAATAGGCAATGAAGAGTGGATGGGCGCAAAGCCAACTGAATGTATCGAGTGCGGAGCTTGCGAAAAGCAGTGTCCACAGTACATAGAAATCAGAAAACAGCTCAAAGAAGTTATTTCAGTTTTGGGTGAATAATAAATAGGAATTGGACTGGTAGTATAATGAGGAAAATCAAATATATCCTTAGTGCTGTAATCATCATGCTTTTGTGTTTTGTAACAGCTATGGCGTATGAGGCAACCAGTTTTGATGACTATGCCCAGAGCGTCGCAAATATGGTGAACGGCTCAAAGAGCGATATTTCCCTTATGAGTTTTGGTGAGCCAGGGGAATTCAGCTGCAAAAGGCTAATAGTGAGATACGAAGGAAAAGCCTTTATACCGCAAGGGATAAGGCATAAAGAAAGTGTTCTTTATGATGATATTGGTGTTTTTGCCTTTTCAAGTGAATACGACACACAAAAGGCATATGAAGAAATGCGAAATATCCCAGGAATCATATGTGTTGCACCTGATAAGATAATAACGCTTGATACTGGTGTCGGTGTTACCCAAATTGACCTTACAAACTATGAAGAGGCAAAAGCAAAGATGGAAAGTTCCAATTGGGGAATCCTGGGAAGCAATGCTCCGGCGTATAGAAACTATGTTGTACAAAAAGGTGGCAAAGAGGTTGTTGTTGCAGTAATAGATACAGGTCTTAAAACTGACCATCCATATTTTGCAAATTCACCTCGCATAATACAAGGCTATAATGTTACTGCTCCGGGTAGCGCTGTTAATGATTTCAATCGTCAAAGCCATGGCACTCACGTCGCTGGCATTGTGTCTATTGCAACGAGCGATAATGTTAAGATAAAGCCATATCAGATTTTTGATTATAATGATTCATCATCAAATTTATACTTTATTAATGCTATTGAAAAAGCAATACAGGATAATGTTGATGTTATTAATATCAGTCTGTCAATGACAAGCTGCAACAGTGGATTACTCCATCCAACCTTGGATAAAGCGTATAACGCGGGCATAATAATTGTGGTTGCTGCAGGCAATGGCGATGCACAATATAACGCTATTCCTGTAAAGGATACATGTCCTGCTCATTATCACGAAAAGGTAATAACAGTTGGCGCAACAAATAAGGATATGGGTGTTACAAGTTTCTCAAATTATGGTCCCGAGATTGATATTTGTGCTCCTGGCCAAGCAATCTATAGTGCATACTATGACCAGAAGACTAAAGTAAACGGATACGCTAATATGAGTGGAACATCCATGTCAGCTCCCTTTGTATCTGGACTTGCCGGTATGATGAAAAGTATCAATGATAATCTGACAATGGAGGAATTTGATTTACTCATGTCTGAATGTGCAACAAAACCTGAAGGCTGGGATTATACAAATAATGGTGCGGGTGTTCTTGATATGGGCCTTTGTGCATCCCTTATGGATGATATAAATCCGACTGAGGTAAAGTTTACAGTCGATGAGGTAACACAGGAAAATGTTTTTGTGGCTAGTCTGACTAAAAAGGTCACCGGCGAGATAAAGATGATATCTTACATTACATTCTACAACCAAGATGATGAACAGATTGGGTATAAAATTGAACCATTCAGCAGCACTAAGACCAAGATTAATTTTTCTAACTATATAGATAATATTCCAGAGGGTACAGTATATGTAAGAGGCTCCATCTGGACAATGGATATGAAGCCTATCTGCACCACAAAAAAGCAGGTTATAGTAACTAATTAGTTTTTGCACATATTAAGTCTAAATATATTTGTTGAAGGGAATGACAGTTATGCATCAGTACAGAACTCATAATTGCGGAGAGTTAAGAATAGGGGATGTTGGCAAAGACGTTAAGATTGCCGGCTGGATTCAGAATATCAGAGATTTAGGGTCTATGACATTCTTGACACTGCGTGACCATTATGGTGTTTCACAGGTTATTATTTCTGATAATCCAACACTTCAAGCACAGGTGAAAGAATATTCCAAGGAATATACAATCTCTGTAAGAGGTGAGGTTAACGAAAGATCTGATAAGAATCCTAATATGCCAACAGGTGATATTGAGATTATTCCGACTGAAATCACACTTCTTGGTAAGAGTGAAAGCCAGTTGCCGTTTGAAATCTCGTCAGCTATGGAAGCGAGAGAGGATTTAAGACTTAAGTACAGATTCCTCGACCTTAGAAATGATAAGCTTCATAGCCATATCGTTCTTCGTTCTAAGGTAATAGCAAACCTCAGAAGAAGAATGACTGAACTCGGATTTATGGAAATCCAGACTCCAATCCTCACCAGCTCATCTCCTGAAGGTGCACGTGACTATCTTGTTCCATCAAGAGTTCACCCTGGTAAGTTCTATGCGCTTCCACAGGCACCACAGCAGTTTAAGCAGCTCCTTATGACATCAGGATTTGATAGATATTTCCAGATTGCGCCATGC
>JAQVYH010000120.1 GCA_029004515.1 Eubacteriales bacterium
GGTGAATTAATAACAGAATAAATGATCTATTTTGAAAGGGTTTGACTTATATGAATCTTCCAAACAAACTGACTATCTTAAGAATGATAATGGTTCCCGTCTTCTTTGTTTTTATGGTAAATGTTCCTGGTTCATGGGCGGCAATTACTGCTCTTGTGCTTTTCTGTGTAGCATCTCTTACAGATGCTCTTGACGGACATATCGCAAGAAGCAGAAACCTTATCACCAATTTTGGCAAATTTATGGACCCTATCGCTGACAAACTTCTTGTTACATCAGCGCTTATAGGATTTACTGCTACTGGTATTCTTAACCCTTGGGCAACGCTTATAATCCTCTCAAGAGAATTTATAGTTACAGCTTTCAGAATAGTAGCAATGGGCGAAGGTGTTGTTATCGCAGCAAGCAATTGGGGTAAACTTAAGACAATTACACAGATGGTTGCAATCATTATGCTTCTTATCAGCAACATCTTAAAGACATTTGAGATTTCCTTTGCACTCTATGACATTATAAGCCTTGTTGTAGTATGGATTTCTGTTGTAATCACAATCATCTCCGGTTGGGATTATATTTATAAGAACAAAAAGCTTATCAGCTTAAAATAAATTACAAAGAAGGAAAACATATGAGGATAGTTTTAGATGCAATGGGCGGCGACAATGCACCGGATGAAATTGTAAAAGGTGCTCTTAAAGCACAGAATGATTTCAAAAATACAGAAATCGTTCTTGTGGGTGATGAAAACCAAATAAAGAAATTCATACCTGAGGGAACAAACATTGAAATCATTCATACATCCGAGACAATTGGTATGGATGAAGACCCTCTTAAGGCTATTAAGACCAAGAAGAATTCATCTATGGTTGTAGGTCTTGATATGGTTAAAAAGGGCGAGGCAGATGCCTTTGTTAGTGCAGGGTCAACAGGTGCACTTATTGTAGGCGCATCCCTCCATGTAGGCAGAATCCGTGGTATAAGACGAGTTGCATTAGGCACAGTCCTTCCAAATAATAATAAGGGTTGCATCCTCCTTGACTGCGGTGCTACTATGGATTGTAGTGCCGAATTCTTAACACAGTTTGCATTTATGGGCAGTATATATATGGAGCAGGTTATAGGCGTAGACAATCCTAGAGTCGGACTCCTTAATGTAGGGGTTGAAGAAATTAAAGGGAATGATGTAGTTAAATCTGCATACAATAGTATTGCAAATACATCCCTTAACTTTATTGGTAATGTTGAGGCAAGACAATTCCCGGATAACGCCTGTGATGTATTGATTGCCGATGGCTTTGCAGGTAATGTAATGCTCAAAGCAATTGAAGGCACAGCTGGTATGATGACAAGCAGCATAAAGGCTATGTTAAGACGCAATACAATATCAATGATTGCGGCTCTTATGCTAAAGGGCGGACTAAAAGAGTTTAAAAAGATGCTTGACTATAAAGAACATGGCGGCGCTCCTCTCCTTGGAGCTAATGGAGCTATTATAAAAGCTCACGGCAGCTCGGATGCTAGGGCCATTTACAACGCTATTCGTCAAGCTATTGGATACTGTGAAGGTAATGTGACAGAAAAAATCGAAAATTATCTAAAAAATCAATAAAAAACATCTTGACTACATATAGGTTCTATATTATAATCATAACATCTAATGACGGAGGTGAATTACTAATGGAGTTTGAAAAAATTCGTGATTTTCTTATTGAACAACTTGGCATAGATGAAGACTCGATTACAATGGAATCTTCCTTTGAGGATGATCTTGGTGCTGACTCACTTGACTTGGTTGAGCTTGTGATGGCTCTTGAAGAAGAATATGACATTGAAATCGCTGATGATGAAGCCGAAAAAATCAAAACAGTAGGCGACGCAGTCAACTTTATCAAATCATTATAATTCTTAACCAAAACAATGTAGTACCGTTCGGATATGTATCTGAACGGTATTTTTACTATCACAAAAGGAAATGGAATAAATGGATAAATTACAGAAAAGTATTGGATACAAATTTAGGAACGTTGGACTACTTGAGCAGGCCCTTACTCATAAGTCATACGCAAATGTTAATGATGCTGCAAGCTATGAACGCCTTGAGTTTCTTGGTGACAGCGTGCTTTCTATTATTATAAGTCAGTATCTTTATGATAAATTCGACTTTGCAGAGGGTGACCTTACAAAGATTCGTGCGTGTATTGTGTGTGAGCAATCACTTGCAAAATGCAGCAGAAATCTTGACATTGGTGAATATATGCGTCTTGATAAAGGCGAGGAACTATCAGGCGGGCGGGATAGAGAATCTATTCTTGCGGATATGTTTGAAGCTGTCCTTGCGGCAATATATCTCGATGGTGGCAGAGAGCAGGCAAAGGCATTTGTTATGGACAACCTTAAAGAGATTATTTCACTTTCTGCCCAGGGAAAGATAAACACCGACTATAAATCACACCTGCAAGAAATAATTCAGGCAAATGGCCAAAAAATCGAATATGCGCTCTATCATACTGAGGGTCCTGAACATATGAGAACATTCTTCTCCAAGGTTATCGTTGATGGTGAAGAAATGGGCGAAGGCCAAGGCAAAACAAAGAAAGAATCAGAGCAACAAGCGGCTAAAGAAGCACTTGAAACATTACAAAAATAAAAATCACAAAAGGGATGTAGAAACTTTCGTTTCTACATCCCTTTTTGAATAGGTAAACAAAAAGAAACTACATCCCCACTTACTAATCAGAGATAAATCTCTTTTTGGCGATATGCAAACTACGTTTGCTCGATATTTTTGCTTTCGCAAAATCGATATGCTTTCACTTTGTTTGACCTCGATATGATATAAATGCTTTTTCTCGTTGCGTAGCAACATATCGAGTATTGCATAGCTTTCTGCTATGCATACATATCGAATTCGTCAGAATATATCGAAAATGCGTAGCATTTATATCGCTGCAAGATGTTATATATGACATCTTGCATATGCGGTCTTCGCTTTTTTAACATTCACAAATCTTAATTGCTAAGTTTTGCCCATGTGTCCTTAAGCGTTGTGATTCTGTTGAACACAAGCTTATCAGGAGTTGAATCCTTATCTGCAACAAAGTAACCATTACGAACAAACTGGAATCTGTCGCCAGCTACTGCGTTTGCAAGGTTAATTTCAACCTTACCCTGCTTAACAATTATTGAATCCTCGTTAAGGTTGTATTTATAATCTTCACCCTCTGGATAATCATCAGGATCAATTGCCTTAAAGAGCTGGTCATAGAGGTTAATCTGTGCATCAGCGCACTGTGTTGCACAAACCCAATGGATTGTACCCTTAACCTTTCTGCCATCAGGAGAATTACCGCCCCGTGTTTCAGGGTCGTATGTGCATATAAGCTCTTTTATTGTGCCATCATCACTTTTGATAATCTCCTTACACTTAATAAAGTATGCGCCCATAAGACGAACTTCTCTTTCAGAAGTAAGACGGAAATACTTTGGTGGTGGTACTTCTTCAAAGTCACTTCTTTCAATATAAATCTCCTTTGAGAAAGGAACCTTTCTTGTGCCCATTTCAGGACATTCTGGATTATTTGTAATTTCACAATATTCAACCTGTCCGTCAGGATAATTCTCAATAGTAACCTTGAGTGGATCAATAACAGCCATGCCACGCATTGCAGTCTTGTTCAGCTCATCTCTTATGCAATGTTCAAGAATCGCATAGTCAACAACGCTGTTGGCCTTTGCAACACCAACCAGCTTACAGAATTCTCTGATTGAAGATGGTGTATAGCCTCTTCTGCGAAGACCTGAAAGGGTAGGCATACGAGGGTCATCCCAACCATTAACAATGCCAAGATCCACAAGTTCACGGAGCTTTCTCTTACTCATAACTGTATAAGTTATGTTAAGACGAGCAAACTCGTACTGGTGTGGTGGGTTTTCAAAACCGACATTCTCTATGAACCAATCGTATAATGGTCTGTGGTCCTCAAATTCAAGAGAACAACAAGAGTGTGTAATATTCTCAAATGCATCTTCAAGTGGATGAGCAAAGTCATACATAGGGTAGATGCACCAATCTTCTCCTGCACGATAGTGGCCTTTACGGATGATACGATAGATAACAGGGTCGCGCATATTCATATTAGGTGCTGCCATATCAATCTTCGCACGAAGGACATATTCGCCTTCTGCAAATTCACCCTTCTTCATTCTTTCAAAAAGGTCGAGGTTTTCATCGATTGGGCGATTACGGTCAGGACTTTCCTTACCCGGTGTGGTAAGTGTGCCACGATATTCTCTCATCTTCTCTGCATCAATGCTATCAACATAAGCCTTGCCATCTTTAATAAGCTTAACTGCCGCTTCATAGAATTTATCAAAATAATCAGAAGCGTAATATAGCCTATCTCCCCAATCAAAACCAAGCCACTTGATATCTTCCTGAATGGAATCTACATACTCGATATCTTCCTTGCTTGGGTTAGTATCGTCAAAACGGAGATTGCAAAGACCGCCATTCTGCTCTGCAAGCATAAAGTCAACACAAATAGCCTTTGCATGACCGATGTGAAGATAACCATTAGGCTCTGGCGGAAAACGGGTATGCACCTTTTTTACAACACCATTTTTTAAATCCTCAGTAATAATATCCTGTATAAAGTTGGACATTTTTGTTTCTTCCATTTATATCATTCCTTTCGGAGATTGAATTACACTACATATTTGTTAAGGCGCTGTGCAGTTCTCTTCTCGCCGATAATCTGCATAATATCATAAAGGTCAGGAGTATTTGAGCGGTTAGTAACTGCAATACGGATAATGGTACTTACATCACCAACATTACCCTTGAACTTCTCCGGCTCTGCCTTGTATGCCTTCATATCCCCTGCATAGCCAAGAGCCTCAGACATATCACGGATTTTATTGAACCATACATCCTTGTCATCATTAATATCGAAGATTTTCACATATTCTGTGATAATTTCTTTATCAACCTCAGCTTCAGGCTGTGATTGCGCAAAAAGTTCATCATAGAAATACGCCATGTAATCCTTAACATCAGACCATTTTGCAATATCCTTACGAGGCTTTTTGCCACCTCTGCCGATTGCAAGAATCCTAACTGCATATTCCTCGTCAGCCTCTAAAAGAGCTGCAAATTCCTTATCATAAATCTTTGCCCATTCAAGAGTCATATCATAGACCTTTTGGGCAGTCATTTTTGAAATAACAGTCTTACTTATATCATTTAGCTTTATTATATCAAAAAGTGCACCACTTACACTCATCTTCTTCATATCAAGAACATAATCCTCGTGAGGTGCATCAGGGTTCTGTCTTCGCCAATCCTCATAAGATGAATTTGCAAGGTTTAAAAGATATTCGATAACTGAATCTGATGGATATCCCATCTGATGATAGTATGAAACTGCTGCCTCGGGGTCCTTTCTCTTACTAAGCTTACGCTTTGATGAGCCTTCCAGCTTCATAACAGGAGCAATGTGTGCAAAGCGAGGCGCCTTCCAGCCAAGCTCGTAGAAAAGCTGAAGATGCACAGGAAGTGAAGAAAGCCATTCATCGCCACGAATAACATCTGTTGTTCCCATAAGGTGGTCATCAACTGCGTGTGCAAAGTGGTATGTTGGAATACCGTCAGACTTAAGAATAACAATATCCTGGTCATTTTGCGGCATCTCAATCTTACCCTTGATTCCATCCTTACACTCAACCTTTTTATCAAGGCTTCCATTACTCTTTAGGCGAAGTACATAAGGCACGCCTTTGATGACAAGCTCTTTAACCTGCTCAAACGGCATATCTCTGTGCACTGCCCACTCACCGTAATAACCAGGGTTAGCCTTAATTGACTCCTGCTTTGAGCGGATATCGCCAAGCTCCTCCTCTGTGCAGAAGCAAGGATAAGCCTTCCCCTGCTCAACAAGGCTCTTTGCAAAGGTCTGATAGATAGATGCTCTCTGGCTCTGCCTGTATGGACCATATTCGCCCTTTTCGGTTGTAGATGAGGTTGCACCCTCGTCAAATTCTATACCAAAGGTTGAGAGCGAATTGACGATTTCTTCAACGCCGCCCTCTACCTCTCTCTTTTTGTCAGTATCTTCAATTCTTAAAAAGAATACGCCACCTGTCTGATGTGCCACACGCTGACAGATAAGTGCAGCGAAAAGTCCGCCGATGTGCATAAAGCCTGTAGGACTTGGGGCAAATCTGGTAACATTTCCCTCTATGCCACGAGGAGGGAACTCTGCCTCTACCTCTTGGGGAGTCTTAGTTATATGGCCGAATAAAAGCTCTGCCAATTC
>JAQVYH010000121.1 GCA_029004515.1 Eubacteriales bacterium
ACAAGCAGTGAGCAGCTTACAGCATATGCAGAGGAGCTTGCCAATCTTATTGCCATCAGCGGTAGAGTAGAAAGCTTTGCAGGAATATTTACACCACAGCTGATTATTGGGGATGAGATTGAACTTGTTGAGACAAACGGTAAACAGAGTAAAATCGGTACTGTTACAAGCGTCAGGCACAAGTTTGGCAGAGGTGGCTTTATAACTGAATTTATAGTGGACAGCTCCGGCAGAAAAGGTAAGGCACTGCTTAAAGATTATGTTTCTCAAATTGGAGGCAAAGGCACACAAAGCAAAGTGGTAATATCATAATATATTTTTCATTATGGCACTCTGATTTTTCGGAGTGCTGTTTTCATATACACAAAATCAGAAAAGAGGTAATTTATATGAAAGAAATTTGGAACTGGATTCAAATCAGTATAGCCGCAGTCGGCGGCTGGCTTGGGTATTTTCTCGGAGGGTGGGATGGTTTTTTGTATGCACTTGTTACATTTGTAACCATTGATTATATTACCGGACTAATGTGCGCGGTGCTTGACAAAAAGCTGTCCAGCGATATTGGTTTTCGTGGTATTTTCAAAAAAGTGCTTATCTTCTCGTTGGTGGCAATCGGACACATCATTGACAAAAGCATTATCGGAGATGGCTCTGTTATACGGACAGCAGTCATCTTTTTCTATTTATCCAATGAAGGTGTGTCTATACTCGAAAATGCAGCACACATCGGTCTGCCTATTCCGCAGAAGCTAAAAGGTGTTTTAGAGCAACTTCATAACCGAAGTAACAAGGAGGACTAATCTATGAACCTGCACAAACTTATACTTACAAATAACGCTTGCTACAAGGCTGGCAGAACCATCACTCCAAAAGGCATTATGGTGCATTCCACCGGGGCAAATAACCCCAATCTAAAGCGCTATGTCGGACCCGATGACGGTTTGCTTGGAAAAAATCAATATAACAATCACTGGAACCAAGACAGACCCGGAGGTCAGCAGGCCTGTGTTCATGCTTTTGTCGGAAAACTTGCGGATGGCAGCATTGCTACCTACCAAACATTGCCCTGGAACCATCGAGGCTGGCACGCTGGAGGGACTGCGAACGATACACATATCGGCTTTGAGATATGCGAGGATGACCTTACTGATGCAACCTATTTCAACAAGGTTTACACCGAAGCGGTAGAACTTTGTGTGTATCTTTGCAAGCTCTATGGCTTGACCGAAAAGGACATAATCGGGCATTACGAAGGATATCAAAAAGGAATTGCCTCCAATCATGGCGATCCGAGAAATTGGTTCCCGAAACACGGCAAGTCTATGGATACATTTCGTGCTGATGTTAAAAAACTACTTAATCCGGGCTTCACACCTCCCCCTGCTGAGCCGAAAAAGCTCTACCGCGTTCAGGTCGGAGCATATTCGGTTAAAGCCAATGCTGATAATATGCTTAAGAAACTTAAATCTTCTGGCTTTGATGGGTATATAAAATATGACTAAAAAACGTTTGCCTACCTTAGATTTTACTTTGGTAGGCATATTTTTTTTGTCTTCTTTATTTATATAAAAGCCATATCAATTTTGGGGGTTGTTATTTTCGACAGTAAGTAGATGCAAATCGCAACTATAAAACTGGAGGATATAACATGGATTTAATGCAAAGAGAAAAAATCTGTAAGATGCGTAATAATGGTTTTGGTTATACAAAAATTGCGCAGACACTATCTTTATCTGTAAATACAGTAAAGTCCTATTGTAAGAGAAATGATTTAGGTAATAAACCGCCTGCGCAGCAAGATAATATTTGTCTTAACTGCAATGTTCCACTACTACAGGAAAAAGCTAAAAAAACTAAAAAGTTTTGCTCTAATTCTTGCCGTCAATCTTGGTGGAATAGTCACATTGAAATGGTAAAAAGAAAGGCTGTTTACAAAATCACCTGTAAAAACTGTGGAGTAGAATTTGAAAGCTATGGAAATAAAAACAGATTGTATTGTAACCATGGTTGTTATATTTCGCATAGGTTTGGGAATGGTGGTGGACAACATGACTAATGAACAATTAAAGTCAGAAATTTTCTATCAAGCCAGCATTTCACCTTTTCGTACTATGGTTGAAAACGCTGTAATAACAAGAGAGGACTATGCAGTAATTGATACAATTTTAAGGGAGAAATACAGTCCAATTTTTGTAGGATTTATATCTCAAAATCCACTTGATAATACTGGTGTTTAGATTTAATATGTGACACTACGAGGAGGTAGATATATGAAAAAAAGAATTAACGATATTACCCCGGTACTGTCGCAGGCGTTAACCAAAAAGCGAGTTGCCGCCTATGCTAGGGTATCGAGTGGCAAAGATGCAATGCTACATTCCCTTGCGGCTCAGGTGGACTATTACAAGGTGTTAATTCAGCAAAATGTCGAGTGGGAGTTTGTCGGTGTTTATGCGGACGAAGCTACCACTGGCACAAAAGAAAACCGTGCTGAATTTAAAAAGCTTATTGCAGATTGCCAGAATGGTTTGGTAGATATGGTTATCACCAAATCTATATCACGCTTTGCAAGAAACACGGTAATTATGCTAGAAACTGTTAGAATGCTAAAGGATATTGGAGTGGATATATTTTTCGAGGAGCAAAACATCCATTCCCTCAGTGGCGATGGTGAATTGATGCTTACCATTTTGGGCTCCTTTGCACAGGAAGAAAGCCTCTCTGTTTCAGAAAATTGTAAGTGGCGTATACGCACGGATTTTCAAAAGGGCATTTCAAATACAATTAGGCTTTATGGTTATGACTACAAAAATAAAAATCTTATTGTAAACCAACATGAAGCCGTTGTTGTAAAAATGATATTTGCAGATTACTTAAGTGGTATGGGTAAAAATGCAATTGTAAAAAAGCTTGAAGAATTGAGCATACCAACAAAAAACGGTGGCAGATGGTCTGAAAGTGTGATTGCTTCGATGCTTAGGAATGAAAAATATATAGGTGATCTACTCTTACAAAAAAAGTTTTCACAAAATCATTTAACAAAAAAGACCGAAGTTAACAAAGGACAATTCCCAATGTATTATGTTAAAGATAGCCATGTGGAAATTATTGAAAAAGATATGTTTGACAAGGTGCAAGAAGAAATCGTTCTACGTCAGTCTAAATTTATAGGTGGTTCAAAATTAAAATCCTTTTCAGAATTTACAGGTATTATTCATTGTAAAAAATGTGGTGCCAACTACCGAAAAAAGACAACCCAAGCTGGCATTGTGTGGTGTTGCTCCACCTTTAATCAAAAAGGCAAAAAATACTGCGCTTCAAAGCAAATACCTGAGCGTATCCTCCACAGCTTATGTGCGGAAGTTCTTGGAATTATAGAGTATGACAGTACCGTACTTTCAAGAGAAATATCACATATTGAAATTCCTGAGAACGGTTTTATAACCTTTGTTTTTCATAATGGCGAGAACACTACACGCACTTGGAACAACCCATCCCGAGCAGAAAGTTGGACACCTCAAATGAGAGAAAACGCACGGCAAGCGTCATTAAGGAGGTCAAAATGAGTACGGTGAGAGAAGTAACTGTTATTCCTGCTAGTGTGCCGAGATTTTCAGCACAAAATCAAGG
Source organism: Eubacteriales bacterium (assembly GCA_029004515.1). GTDB lineage: Bacteria > Bacillota > Clostridia > Monoglobales > UMGS1388 > UMGS1388. Next base: position 3,631 of record JAQVYH010000121.1, read on the forward strand.
ACATATGAGAAAACGAAATGTTGCCGCCTATGCTCGTGTTTCCACGGATAAAGAGGAACAGCAAACAAGCTACGAGGCACAAGTGGACTACTATACTAAGCACATCAAAAACAATCCTGAATGGAATTTTGTCAGCATTTATACGGATGAGGGTATTTCTGCAACCAACACCAAAAAGCGTGAGGGTTTTAAGCGTATGATTACAGATGCCCTTGATGGGAAAATTGACCTCATACTTACAAAATCGGTCAGCCGTTTTGCTAGAAACACTGTTGATACCCTTACCACTGTTCGTAAACTCAAAGAAAAAGGTGTGGAGGTTTTCTTTGAAAAAGAGAACATTTATACTCTGGATTCTAAGGGAGAATTGCTCATAACAATCATGAGCAGCCTAGCGCAGGAAGAAAGCAGGTCCATGAGCGAAAATATCCAGTGGGGCAAAAGAAAGTCCTTTGCTGATGGTAAAGTCACGCTACCTTATGCTAAATTTTTGGGTTATGAAAAGGGGCCAGATGGTTTGCCGCAAATCGTAGAAAGTCAAGCTATCATTGTTCGCAGAATATATAATGAGTTTTTAGAAGGTAAAACACCGCATGATATAGCCAAAAGGCTAACAGCTGAAAACATTCCAACTCCGGGAGGCTTTACAAATTGGAGGCCACATACTATTCAAAGTATTCTTACCAATGAGAAGTATAAAGGCGATGCCATTTTGCAGAAAACCTTTACTGTGGATTTTTTGAACAAGAAAAAGAAAATTAACGAGGGTGAAGTCCCACAGTATTATATTGAAAACAGCCACCCAGCAATTATAGAGCCTTGTGTTTTTGAAATGGTCAAGGAGGAGTTTGCCAGACGTAACGAGGGTGGGCAGATGGTTTGCGTTAGCATTCTTTCAGGTAGAATTGTATGCGGAGATTGCGGTGGTTTTTATGGCAGAAAGATGTGGCACGCAGGTAGCAAGTATGCCAACACCGTATGGCATTGCAACAACAAATTTCAAAAGCGCAAGTATTGCACCACTCCCACTCTGAAGGAGGATTCAATTAAAAAAGCCTTTGTATCCGCGTTCAACCATATCATTGATAACAAAGCAGAGATATTTGCAAACTATGATTTGGCTCTTGATGCCATTACGGATGATACAGCTTTTAGAACACAGGTGGTAGACATTGATAAACAGTGTGGTGAAATTGAAACCCTTATCGAAAAGCTGATTGCAGCCAATGCAAGAACACAACTTCAACAGGACGAATATAATCAAAGTTACAACGATTATGTGGGACGATATGATGCCCTGCAAAAACGCAGGGTGGAACTTTTATCTGAGATTGCCAAATGTGCCGCCAAGAGAGTTAGGGTATCTGCATTTTTAGAGGAACTGAAAAAGCATAACAAACCACTTGCAGACTTTGATGAGCGTATTTGGCAAGCTACCTTAAACCATATGAAAGTAATGCACGATGGCAAGGCGATTTTTGTTTTTAGGGACGGCACAGAACTGCCTTGGACAGTAGAATGCGAGGTGCGAAAATATGCAAAGAAAAATCGTTCATGATATTACACCACCCAAAATAGCAACAGCTGACCGACGGTTGAGGGTTTGTGCCTATGTGCGTGTTTCTACCGGCAACGAAAAACAGATGCATTCCCTTGAAAATCAGACTACCTACTATAGCCGTATAATTACATCAAACCCTGAATATCAGTTTTGCGGTATTTATTCCGATGCTGGAATCAGTGGCGCAAAGGAAAACCGAGCAGGGTTTCTAGCCATGCTTGAATCTGCTCGAAACGGTGAACTTGATTTGATTCTTACCAAGTCGATCTCACGCTTTGCAAGAAATACAGTGTTGCTGCTAAATACCGTGCGAGAACTCAAAAGCCTTGGTGTGGGTGTTATTTTTGAGGAGCAAAAAATCAACACCTTGACTTCGGATGGTGAGCTAATGCTTACCGTCCTTGCTTCAATTGCCGAGGAGGAAAGAAAGGCTGTCAGTGGTAACATCAAATGGTCAATACGCAAATGCTATGAACGTGGCAATCCATTGCTCAATGCAGATAGGCTACTCGGTTACGATAAAGACCCTCACGGTAATCTTATTATAAATGAGGAACAGGCAAAGGCGGTAAAGTATATATTCAAACGCTACTTAGAGGGTGTTTCTGCTTATCGGCTTGCACAGGAGTTAAATGATAATGCTATTCCTACTTATTATAATAAGCCATGGTCAGGACAACGTATTTTACGAATTATATCAAACGAGAAATATATGGGTGCCTGTTTGATGCAAAAATCCTATGCCATCGATAGTGGCAAACAGGTCAAGAACCGCGGTGAATATGATATGTTTTATGTCGAGAACCATCATCCACCTATTATTGATAACGAGCAGTGGCAGCAAGCACAGGTAATACGAGATAGTCGCAAACAAAGGTATGTTTATGGAAAAGGTGGTGTGAAATGAGCAGAAAAGTAATAACCATTTATCCTTCCGGCACATTAGAATCAACTACGGACGGTAATGAATCCCCAAAGCTAAGAGTCGCAGCATACTGCCGTGTTTCCAGTGCCAGCGATGAACAGCTACACAGCCTTAAGGCTCAAATT
>JAQVYH010000122.1 GCA_029004515.1 Eubacteriales bacterium
ATATACATAAGAACGGAGTTCAAAAGGAATGATATCGCCATCTTTAAATGTACCTGATTTTTCTTTTGCTATCTCAATATTCTGTGACATAACAATATATTTTGCAAATTCGCCTCTTGTGAGGGGTTTATCAGGATAGTAATTAAGCTTGCCATCCTTTTGAATTGAATCAATAATATTAAGGTCAATAAGGCGCTTCATGTACTTTTCGCTCCAATGACCTGTTACATCATCATTTGGTGCTACCACATTTCCTGGAGTGGTTGTGCTTTGACTTGCAGATATGATTGTTATAACTCTGTCCATATCAAGCGTTGCTCCATCTACTGCAGAAATATTCTTTGTTAATATGATATTGAACTTCTGTCCTTCATAAAGTGCAATAGTTGGCTTAACAGTTACAGTGGCACCATTTACAGTTACTGTGCATGGAACATAGCTTTTTGTTGATACACTTTCAAGACGAAGATTGTTTCTTTCTGATACTGAAGCCTTTGAAACAGCCTTGTTAAATACAATGCTGATTTCTCCATTTGGTGTGATTGTGCCACCATGCGACGGAGTTGTAGAAACAAGTGACATAAATTTGTTCGCCGTAAGGTGGAATGTAGCAGTAAAGGTTGTTTCGTTACCTGGAATTACACCTGCTACATATTCTCTTTCTATTGAATTATAATCGGTGTAGCCATCTTTTTTAATAATGAACTTGTATTGACCTGAGGTTACAGCGTAACTAAACATACCATTTCCATCTGTAGTCCTGTTAGGAGATGATGAAAATTCATTGTTCATCCATAAGCTCCACTCTTCCTTTTCAGTAGGGCGATAGTAGCAAGTTACGGATGCTCCGACAATCTTCTCAGTTTCGTCAGAGTTGGTTACAATACCTGTGATATTACTTCTTATGCCTACGTAAACATCCTTTGGAGAACCTTCACTAAGCGAAACAAAAATCTTGTTATTGTCGATTGGTGTATCTGTAAGTATGAAGTATTTATCATCAGGAATAGTTACAGTCATTGTTTCCCTTGAGTCAGGGAGCATCATGGAGAAATAACCATTCTTCTGAACATCTATTTTGCGGCTCACATCTCCTGCTGTAAGGGTTACAGCCTTAATTTCACTAATGTTAATAGAGGGATTAAGCCCTACAAGTCTGCCATTGTAGTAGGTATCCATTGGGGTATAATTACCATCTTCATCTACGCTACCATAATCTTTAAAAGGAAAATAATCTTCCTCTTCAACGATTGGATCTTCATCTACAGGATCGTCTCCAATATCCTCAGCAAAGACCATTGTCATAGACAAAATCATTGATAAAGTAAGTGTAAGTGCTAATAATTTTTTCATCATATGTATTCATCCTTCCTCTATGATAAAGTATACTATATTTCTGCAACTATTGCAACAGTTAAATGTTGTTAAGAGCCTTTAACACTGCGACCTTGCCACTCTCAAAGGTCAAACCACCTTGAAGATATGCTGTGTATGGTTCTCTTAATGGTCCGTCGGCAGAAATCTCGATTGATGCGCCCTGTGTGAATGCACCAGCCGCCATAATAACCTCGTCAGCATAGCCCGGCATTGCATATGGCATTGGTGCAGCATATGAATCAACAGGTGATGCCGCTTGAACTCCCTGACAAAATCCAATGAGCTTTTCAGGAGAATTAAGTTTTACTGCCTGAATGATATCTGTTCTCTTTTCACCGGGGAGGGGGTTAACCTCATATCCAGCTTCACTAAATATTCTTGCAGCAAAAATAGCCGTCTTAATTGCCTGACATACGATATGAGGCGCCATAAAGAATCCAAGGAAGAATTCTCTGTTAAGTCCAAGAGTCGCACCGCATTCCTTACCAAGACCAACAGAGTTAAGCTTGTATGAAATAAGCTCCACGAGGTCTTCTCTACCTGCTATGTAACCACCTGTTTGTGCAATGCCACCGCCTGCATTTTTTATAAGCGAACCTGCCATGATGTCTGCGCCGTGCTGAACAGGCTCGGTCTTTTCAGTAAATTCACCATAGCAGTTATCAACCATACAGATAATGTTCGGGTCAATTTCTTTTACAGTTTTACAAATCTTTTCAATATCAGCATTTGTTAGTGAGGGTCGCCAATCGTAGCCCTTTGACTTTTGAATCATAACCATCTTTGTACCCTTTGTAACGGTGTTTTTGATACCTTCGTAGTCAATGCCACCATCCTTAAGGTCAACCTGTTTATAGTTTACGCCAAAGTCTTTGAGTGAGCCTTTATTCCCATTACCTCTGATGCCGATTGCCTCTTCAAGTGTATCGTATGGCTTGCCTGAAACTGCGATTACTGTATCGCCAGGGCGAAGAATACCAAACATACAAAGCGAGAGTGCGTGTGTGCCGGACACTATGTTGTGTCTTACCATTGCATCCTCACAACCGAATACCTGTGCATATACCTTGTCAAGGGTCTCTCTACCCATATCGTCATAGCCATATCCGTTACTGCTGATAAAATGCGCTGTAGATACCTTATTGTCAGAAAAGGCTTTAAGAACCTTAAGCTGATTGTACTCTGCGATTTCTTCTGTTTCTATAAAGTCCTCTTTTATTGTTTCGCTTATCTTTTCATAAAGACTGATTACCTCATCCCTCAGCCCATAAGCCTCTTTGAGCATTGCTGTATATTCTGTCATATAAGGTCACATCCTTTGATTAGACTTGCTGTTTTCTCGATATTTTCTATAAGGCATAATTCCTGATGGCTGTCCTTATAACGAAGCGGAACGCTTACTCCGCCTGTCATAACTACGCCACTTGAAATATGGACGATCCCGCCTTCACTAGATTCTTCTGAAGTTACCTCTAATTGATAATCCATATTTTGTCTGTCGCCACTATCCATAAGGGAGTTTTTAATCTGCGGATGTGCGAGGATTGACTTATCTTTAATCTTTATTGCAGGTCCACCTGCAAGGGTAATATCACTTGAGGCAGAGGAGGGAGTATCACATGCCATCGCAGTTCCAATTGTAATTGCCATATCCGGATTAACAGAAAAAGTGGCGGTTCTGCTACCTCTAAAGTTAAGTCCACCCTGAGTTGCAAATACAAAATATATATCGTTTTTATTAGCATTAATTTCAGCAAGGAGCTTTAATAGGATAAATGCCCCAACTCTGCTTGAAAGTCTTGAAGATGATATATATTTATCATTTTTTATCTGTGTATGTGCAAGGGCGAACACATCTCCTGTGCCAGCCTCTCCATCTATCACATCAACATAAAGATTCTTAATTTTTATTTCGTTGTCGCAATCAGAGCCTATAATCCCCGTCGCGCCATTTTCAAACTCCACAGCCTGTCCCACAAGCTGACTTGCCTTATGAGTGCCGATTTCCCCAAAACGAAGGACATCCCCGTCCTTAACCATACCGATAAAGCCCGTTTGGTCAATCGATGTGATAAGCATTAATTTATGTTGTGAATTATTGCCCTTTTTAAGGGCGATTATATTACCCATACAATCCTTTTGAATCTCGTCAGCAAGGGATTGTGCATGGTCATATATATAATCTGTAAGTCTGTCCTCGTATCCTGCCACACCAAAGGTGTTTAAAAGAATGTTAAGTCTTTTCATTATATTAGTCTCCCTTCCTTAATCTCTTTTAAGATATGCATCTGTTATATCAATACACGCCCTTATATCATCTAAAGATGCAACGCTGATAGGGGAATGGATATATCTGCAAGGTACTGAAAGCACCGCTGTTTTGATGCCTCCTCGTGCAATATGGATTGCACCGGCATCATTTCCTCCCATGGTTGTTTGTTTGAATTGCCATGGGATATTATTATCAATAGCAGTTTGTTTAAGGTCGCAGGCCATTTCACGATCTGCTCTTGAGCCTTTGTCGTAAATTGAGATTGCAACGCCTTCGCCTGATTTGGTTGAGAATTCATAATCCTTATCTGCTACCAAATCAGCACAGGTTGTGCCCTCGAGTACGATTGCTCTGTCAGGGTTTATGTTGTGGGATGATACCCTCGCCCCACGAAGTCCAACCTCTTCCTGAACATTAAACACAAAGTAAATATTATCTTTATAAGTGTTTTTCATAAGCTCGCAAAGGACATAGCACCCTGCTCTGTCATCAAGAGCCTTGGCCGCAATACCGTTGTTTGGCAGCATAACCGCCTTTGTGTCAAATGCAACATATTCACCAAGTGATACGTATTTTTCTGCCTCTGCTTTATCTTTTGCTCCGATGTCAATATATAGATTACTGATTTTGTCAGCACCTGTTTCGCTCTTGCTCATAAGGTGTTTGGGCTTTGCACCGATTACACCGCTTAGTCTATTCTTCTGGGTCATTACACCTTTAGAGATAAGCACTCTTGGATCAATACCACCCACAGCGTCGAACTTAATATATCCGTCTGCGGTGATTTCTTTTATGATAAGACTCACCTCGTCCATATGTGCGCAAAGCATAGTTGTCCTCTTGCCCTCTGTGCCTTTTTTATATGCAATTAGATTACCAATATTATCAACCTCAACCTTGTCACAAAGAGGTGTGATTATAGGCATAAGAATATCTCTTATTTCACCCTCGCAACCGCTTGGGCCAAAGGCATTACATAGATTTATAAGAAGCATTATAAATCAGCCTCCTTTGCAAACTCTGTAAGGAGAGCAACTGTAGTTTTTATATCATCAAGGTCTATTGTTTCAATGTGCGAATGCATATATCTAAGCGGAAGAGATACAAGTCCACAAGGGATTCCCCCTGCCTGCACCTGCATTGCCCATGCATCTGTACCTGTGCTATCAGGTGCAACCTCGATTTCATATTGTAGATTATTTCTATTTGCGATTTCCTTAAGCTTTTCAAAAATAGATGGGTCAATGTTTGGTCCGGTGGCAATTGCAGAGCCACTTCCCAATGGGAAACCATCACTTCCAGATACGGTAGGTGAAACTCCATAGGTAACATCAACGACTATTGCAATATCAGGCTTATTATCAAACGAAGCGGCAGTAGCACCGCGAAGTCCTGCCTCTTCCTGAACTGAGAGGAGGAAAACTGCATTACCACTATAACCATGCTCCTTAAGCGTCTTTGCACATAGAAGAAGCGTCGCAACGCCTCCACGATTGTCAATTGATTTGGATGAATATAAATTACCTAATAAACTGCGAGGCTGTGATACAAAGGAGATGCTATCCCCAATGCGGATAACCTCTTTAAGCTGATCATATGACATATAGGTATCAATATATAAGTCATCAGTTTTATAGCGCTTGTCAGATTCATCCTTGCTCTGGAGGTGTGGTGGTTTTGCACCGATAACGCCTGTTATATCCTTCTTACCGTGGATGGTAACAAAGGAAGATGGGAGAATAGCCGTATCAATCCCGCCGATTGGCTGGAACTTGATTTTTCCATTTGGACAAAGTTTAGTAACCATAAGGCCAATTTCGTCAATATGTGCTTCAAACATTATTGTTTTGCCCGTGCTATCGGGGTTTAGTCTGGCTATAACATTTCCCATATTATCAATAGTTACATCGCCGCAGTATTCAAAAAACATATCCCTTACTTTTTCAGATAAGGGATATTCAAAACCGCTTACGCCATGTTCCATTGTTAAGTTGCTGAGTAAGCCTTTGATTTCATTCATAACTAATAAACCTCTTAAAGTGATTTTACTATTTCTTTGAATTTGTTGCCACGCTCTGCGAAATTTTTGAAAGCGTCAAAGCTTGCACAGGCAGGGCTGAGCATCACAACATCACCTGATGCTGCATCTTTTGCAGCCGATAATGTAGCTTCTTCCATACTTGCGCACTTTATAATGGGTACACTTTTGCCCGTCTTTTCTTGCGATGATTTAACTGCGGATTCGATTTTATCAGCAGTATCACCGCAGAGGTAGAGGGTTTTCACTCTCTCTACAATATCAAATCCGAAATCGTCAAATGGTATTTTTTTATCATATCCCCCAGCGATTAAAAGAATCTTCTGATCAAAGGAGTATAATCCGGCTCTTGCTCTTGTAGGACTGCTTGCAATGGAATCGTTGTAGAATTTAACTCCGTCTTTTTCTCTGACAAATTCGATTCTGTGTTCAACTCCGCCAAAGTTTTTTGCTATAT
>JAQVYH010000123.1 GCA_029004515.1 Eubacteriales bacterium
ATTATCAGGGCCTTCGAGGCGCACCTTATAGTCACTTTTTATGCAGTAATCTGTTATGGCATAGACCTCCTCAGTCGAGAAAATCCCTTGATAAATCGTTTTGCCATCTATATATACCTCAGCGCCCATTGCGGCAATTATTCCATCGTATGTAACCTGCTCTGTAATAAATTTTGGGATAAAACCACCTGCGCGGCCTGTGCATAGATATACCTTGTGACCAAGTCTTCGTACTTCTTTTATAGTTTCGATATTATCAGGATGAATTCTAACTTCTGTGTTGTCATACCCTACTGTACCATCAAAGTCAAGAAATATTGCGTATTTATCTGTCATAATACATTCCCTTTCACTATTATTAGTAACTAAATATATAATAATACAATAAAGCAGTGTTTTCAATAGTATAATAAGTTTTTTAAATGAACATATAAGCATATTACATCATAAAATATATTGTAAATCATTTTGAAGGGTAGGAGCATAATATGGAAAGGTCTTTTGATTTTGTTGTTGCAGGCGGTGATTTGCGTATGCAATATCTGGTGGACATCCTGAGAGGCAGGGGTTTTTTTGTTGAAGGTCTCTTTTTTGGGAATGAATTATTGTCCTCAGGAGATATATTTTCTAAAAATCTGATTCTCCCTGTACCTGTAATTAATAATCAAGGACATCTTACCGCCCCTTTATATGATGGATTAATAAGCCCTGTTAAAGTTATAGGCATGATAAATGGCGTTAAGAATGTTTTTGGTGGTGTTGTGCCTGATGAGGTTAACACCTTTTGCGTTGATAGAAGAATAAAATGCATAGATTATATGAAATATGAACCTCTCGTAATAAAAAACGCACAAGCAACAGCCGAAGGCGCTCTTAAGCTGGCGATTGAGAACACTCCATATGCCTTGTGCTCAAAGAAAGTTTTGATTTCAGGCTGTGGAAGAATTGGCAAGTTTGTTGCAAAGTATCTTAAGACAATCGGTGCTGAAGTTACAATCTCTGCCCGTAGGCAAGAACATTTCAGCTGGATTTCTTCTATGGGATATATGCCACTAGATGTTAATCATTTATCGGATAATGTAGGTCAGTTTGATGTGATAATTAATACTGTTCCAAGTGTTATTTTTGATAATGTAGTTCTTGAAAACATGAAGGATGATGTAGTCTATATCGAGCTTGCATCCCCACCCTATGGAATCGATACACAGATGGCAATTAAGAGGGGAATAAATATTGTTAAAGGGAATGGTCTTCCTGGTAAAACTGCTCCCCATACAGCTGCCGAGGCAATTGCCGAAGCGGTGTTAAATACATTGAAGGAGGGGGAGGTGTAAAAATAAATATGAAAAATGAAAGGCCTGTTATAGGTTTTGCTATGACAGGGTCATTTTGCACAATGTCATCGGTTATGCCAGTGCTTAAAAGCCTGTGTGACAATGACTATAGCGTAATCCCAATTATGTCAGAGATGCTGTATGGCACAGATACACGATTTGGCATGGCAGAAGATTTTATCAAAATGGTAGAAGAATATACAGGAACATCTATTATCCATACAGTAAAGGATGCCGAGCCAATCGGACCTAAAAAGCTACTTGATGCTTTGGTGGTAGCACCATGTACCGGTAACACACTTTCTAAAATTGCCAACGGCATAACTGACTCAAGTGTATCAATGGCAGTAAAAGCGGTATAGAGGTTACGGCAACCCGGATAATCCCGAAATTAAGCGTAAAATTGAATGTTAAAAATATGCAAATAGTGGACAAGCTCAGCAAGATTGATACCTCAAAAGTGGGCGGCAAGGTGAAGTATTACAGGCTGCTTAACAAAATGAGCGTCGCGGAGCTGTCGGAATTGACGGGAGTGAGCCGTGACAATATTCTGCAGTATGAAGAATGCGCTAACTTTTGCCCGCCAGCCTTTTGCGCGGCGGCGGCTAAGATTTGGGGCATTGGGCTGGAGTTGCTCAGTGATGATTTTATTTTATTCCTGAATAGCGATTATGTTGCGAAAATCAACATCGAAAAAGAAAGGACGGGGTTATCCTATTCTCAAATAGCCGAAAAATACGGCATAGCACCCGCCGCTCTGTTAGGTTGGGTAAAGGGCAAATATGCGCCGAGCCGTGCGTCGTTTCGTAAGTATATTATAGGAAATCCGCTGTTTTATGATGTTGTGTAAGGTTATATCCGCAAAAGTATCGTCCAATAGAAAGTTTTGCGTTTATAATCACATTCGAAGCAATTTGAAATAGCCGCGTTTATTGATATTTAGGAATAAATGTGCTATAATAAATCCAATAAGGCAGGCGAGTGAAATGACCGGTAAACAAAAAGAATTATTAGACGAGGTTGTTTTTTCATGGCACGCAGAAGGCTTGGATTTAACCGAAGATGAAAAGAATACACTAATTGATGTTTTAGAGGGTAAGCGTTCCTATCAGGAAGTTTTAGATGGTTATCTTGCGGAGGCAAAATCGTATGCAAGATTATAAGTATTATTATGAGGGCGCAATTTTCTATTGTTATCCTGACACAAATATTTTAACAAATAAGTTCCATAAATACTAAATATAAAAAAGTATAAAAAATTATCGCCAAATTCCGATAGCACATTGTTCTATATGTTAAGAAAGCATATGAGAACAAAGGAGGAATTTTGTTGAGAATAGAAATAAAAAACCTTAAAAGTATTCAAAAAAGAGCTAAAGTGAAATGGAATAGTGGCACGGCGTTAATTAGTATAGGCGATACCGACGCACCTAATCCCATGTTAGAACACATGCCGGAGTGGCTATTACGGCTTGTGTTTGACGATGTGTACCTTGAAGATGAGGACGAAGAAATTGATCCAAATTTTTTCACGCTTTTTAATGATAACCTTGCGGAGCGAATTGTGAACTTTGTTTGCCAACACAAAAACAACATTGAAACGTTGATTTGCCAATGTGAACACGGACAATCAAGAAGTGCGGCAGTAGCTGCTGCTGTGGCACAGTACATAAACGGCGAAAGCGCAGAATTTTTCTCAGATGAGAGATACTGCCCCAACAAGACAGTCTTTCATAAAGTACTGCATAAGTTTTTTGAGGTGACCCGCAAAGATAGTATGACAACATGGTCTCGAATTGAGGAGATTTGTAAGCAAAAATTAAAGGATTTGTACGGTGAAAGCATCCCTGACGAAATCTCTGAACGCTTCACAACAGAATTTTGCCAAATTGTCAGATACAGCTTAGAAGACAAATACTTCTTAGCGCATCAAATAGCAAAAAAAACGTATATCGATGGCGTTCCCATTGGGTTTCGGGGAGCCATCGGCAATTCTTTTGTTGCGTTCTTACTGGGCATAACAGAAGTTGATCCACTAAAATACGGCCTGCCTTTTGAAGTGTACGACTGGGCTGATTTTGGCAAAAGCGTGGATATTCATTTAAATGTTTCCACGGATTATACGGATGTGATTTTAGATTATATAAAGAAGTCGTTTTTTGCCGAAACAATTATAATTCCCAAAAAGAACTCATTGGCAATAATTGCTTTGCCAACCGAACTTATAAAAGAATATGCCGGTTACGATCATCAATATTTGCTTGAACGTTTTGCACACATTGAGATTTTTGAAAGCGATATCCTCGCCTTAATTAAAAAACTTGAAGATATGACGGGAGTTAAGGCAAGAACCATTCCGCTTGACGATGAAAAAGCACTTGAAATATTCCGCGATTGCAAAACAAGCGAAATATCGCTATTTGACGATGAATTTCTTTGTTCTTGCGTATTATCTGAAATTGATATACGCTCGATTGACGAATTAGTCAAAGCGTTGGGACTAAAATTAGGCACTGTTGATTATCCGCCTATGGATTTAATGTTTAATAAAACGGCAAAATTTTCTGAGCTTCTCGCATATCGTGATGAGGTTTTCATCGGTCTTATGCAATATGGAGTAGAAAGAGAAATCGCTTTTAGAATGATGGAGCATTTTAATAAAGGGAAGGGCTTAACTCACGAATATAAACATTTGATGAAATGTCATCATGTACCTGAATGGTTTATAAAGTCATGCGAAAAGACGCTGTATTTGTTCCCCAAAGCTCACGGCGTTGTACATACTTTGGAAGCGTTTAGACTTGCTTGGTATAAGGCTCATTACCCTGACGCGTTCCGCACTATAACAAAAACGTAGTATCATATTTAGAGTATAATAAAAAACAAATTATATTTGATGGAGAAGTAAGATAATGGATATGAATATTAAAAACATTGACAATTTTGGGGAACTGTTTACAGAATGGAAAAAATCACAGCTGAACGATAGGTTATATGATAAGTTGCAACAATATTGCTCTAATTTAAAGCAAGATGCATTTGCGTGCGATGGTATAGTTGATGATGCTATGTATAGCAATTGTGATTTCCATGTTCTTTATGTTATGAGCGAAAGCAATGCAGATGAGTATGTTAAAAGAGTTGAAAATCAATCTGAATGGGATTTGAATAATGAATTTAGACGTTTTTCAGATAAAGGAGAAGATTGGCCATCAAGGCTTAAAACAAAAATTTGTGAAATGCAAAGAATTATACTCAAAACCGAAACAGGTATAGATGTTGGTATTCGTGAAGCTGCTAAAACTATTGCTGTTATGAATTTAAATAAGCGTGGTGGCGGAAAAAGCATTTCAAATAAATATCTATTAGAGTATTTTGAACCATATGTAGAAAAACACCAAGATTTTATAAAAAGAGAAGTTGAAATAATAAACCCAGATTTGATTATATGCTGCGGAAATGTTCCTTTTGATCTGATGAAAAAGTACGGCTTGACTAAGGTGTATAAAGATAAAGCGATACATATGTGGCACCCTTCTTATACCCAAATACCAAAAGGTAGAGTTGAATCTGAAAACTGTATCAGCAAAAGCATTACCATTCGTAGATATATTGGTAAATTTGAAGAAAAGTATAGAGACTTTAAGATGAATCAGTGAAAGGATATGCTCAATTAGTTGGATTATAGCAATGTTACGCGAACCGAATAGATTTCAAAGTCCTCAAATGCTGCGTTTGTTGATATTTAAAGACTTTAAGAGGTTATCGACAACTTGTATCTAACAGAATCTATCAGGCAGTAACAGGTTAACCGGTTAGAGCAAAAAAGACACACCCTACATTGTAATTTTCGTAGGGTGCCTTGTTCGTTTTCAACCTTATTCATTAACATCCACCGTCACATTGGACTTGCATTCAACGGTGAATTTGTCTTCGTAGATGGTAACTTTTTCAATCAGCCGTCGGATAAGTTGCTCGTCGTATTCGGCGAGGGCGGTGGATTGCTTTTTTATGAATGCGCTCATATCAGCTATGCGCTTTTTGAATTCATCACGATTAGCATTTTCAACCTGCAGTTTTTGTTTCTGGTCGCGCAGGCGGCGGGGCATTTGTAGCCTACGATTATTCCACCGGATGATAATTTATTAATCGGCATTGGTTATCTCCTGTTGCATTTTCTTGCTAAAACCCGCTAAAATCAAGTCATACGACTTGTCGATCATGTCGCGCAAGACCACGTCCGGAACGTTGCCTTCGACATACACCGAGTTCCAATGGTCTTTGTTCATGTAATATCCGGGGACGATATCACCCTTATACTGCTCCCGAAGGAACTGCCCGAACATGGGGTTAAGCTTGAGAGTTATAATTTCTTTGCCTTTCCCATCATTTCCATGCATAGCGAACATTTTGTCACGGATCATATAACGGTCGACTTCCCATTCGGCTTTGTATTCTTTGTATGCGCCCTTTTTTGAGGTTGCATATTCCTTGAACCATGCGTATTTCATTGGTTGTACCTCCGATTTTGTTTGATGTTGCACAATACACATAAAAAGTATAATTAGTATATCTTAACTAGGTTTGATATTTGATCCCACTCTACTTGATATTTTAATTGTTCAGCTATGGCACGTATAGGCAACATTGTTCTGTTGCCCATGAGTTGTGGAGATACATCTAATATAATTTGATTAGTTATCTTGTTGCTGGTTACATTCATAATTGGACTGTCAATCATTAACTCAATGGTAACGCCCTCTCTTTGAATAACAACCATACGAACTTC
>JAQVYH010000124.1 GCA_029004515.1 Eubacteriales bacterium
TTTCCTTTGATACCTCATAGTATTTTCCGTCCAATATCCAATAATATTTTTTCGACATTTTATAATCCTCCAATTCAATTTTTTGATTTTTAAAATTGAATTGAGGGTTATGGATATCTTGCTATATAGCATTTCCATCTATTTCTATGCAATAAAAAAATGACCACAAAAAGTCTAACCTTAGACAATTTGTGGTCATAAGTTTCTGCCATGCCTATATATAGTGGTATAACAAAAATATGTATCGGATGATGATTGCACATAACAAGCCTTTCTGCGTTTAGAGCGCAAAAAAGCACCACAGTCTGCAAACTGTGATGCTAACTTAAGCTTTTGTTATGCCTTTCTATGCTATTGTTGTTGCGGACACTTGTCCATTAACTCTTCTTGAAATAATGAAAGGCTAACATCACAGCTGCCGACAATGAACAAACATTTATATAATTCAAATCTCTTTCTTCACAATTTACAAAAACATTTACATTTTCTATCATCGTCTTCGCCGCCTTTCATTTTTTAAGAATATTTTTTTAGGTAATTACAATTTATTCATCCTTATTTTGTTGTAAACTTAATTTCAGTTTTTCTTTCTGAGTCAAATAAAAATCTATGTATCCAAGAATATGCTTTATATCAAACTCACTCATTTTTGCCAATCGAGTATTGATTTCAGTTGAATATATCTCTTTTACTGTCTTGTCCTTATTTGGAATAAGAAATTCTAAAGAAACATTAAGTGCTTCTGTCATTGACATCAACGTATTCAAATGTGGAAGAGTTCTTCCAACTTCTATCCTTGATAATGCCTTATCTGATATATCTATCATTTCGGCAAATTCAACCTGCGTAAGATTTTTCTGTTCCCTTAACTTTCTTAATTTTAATCCAAATTCTATTTTATTCATATCAGGGTACCTCTCTCGTAAAAATTTTATCATCTTTTGTCGATTATTTGAACTCACTAAAGATTGAAAGTTGTCAACCTTTTGTTAGAGAACCCTGTGATTTTTGTTTTAGACAAAACAAAAAGGCGGCTGATGCGCTCATCAACCACCTATCCCCATTATGCTGTAAAAATATTTAATTGTATTATACAATTCATTTATGTTAAATCACCTTCTGTTACAGCCTGTTCAGCGAACTTAAATTTCTTCCTGTCCATCCCATATATCTGCCCCATTCTCTCATCTCTATCCGTTCATCTTCATTCTTTGATTCATGAATAGTTCTAAGAAAATTGCAGTATCCTGATATACCTCCAACATCGTCCATCACATTCATTCCATCCGATGCAATACAAACAGGTGAATACTTCATAATTACAGAATTGATATATTCAGCAGTATCATCAGCTATTCTTTTTTCACATGAATCCACAATACATGATTGCTTCTCATCCTTGTAATATGCATCAGAGCAATTTATAGTTACTTCCCAGCCATCACCGTAATCATAAAAATATTCAAGCGTATCTGTAACTGCTTGACTTCTTACAGTCGACAGATTAACAACATCACAAAATTCTCTATATCTATTTGAAATATCCAACAGAATCTCTTTCCAATTCTCTATATTATCTTCTAATCCATCCTCTAAAAATGCTAATTTTTCTTCAATGCCATCAAGAAAGCAAAGACTGCGATTATTGGGAAGCAAAATGTAATCCATAATAAACTGTCTTTCAAGCAATGAATTTAGCGGTTCTTCAAATGTTATACTGTTTATAAGTTCTTCTATTGTTGCATTTTCAAGTGAAACAAGCTTTTGCGGTTTGCTTTTTATATTTGGATTTTTGCTTCTATTCATATATTCAGTAAATGATTCTCCAACCTTAAAAATTGGGAGCTTTTGTTTTAAATCCTCAACATGCATTTGGTTTGTAAAATAATAATCTCCCAAACCGCTATACTTATATGGTCCTTTATACTTTCGTTTAAGCCATGTATTGAAGCTTACTGATTCATCGTAGTCATCATCCCAATACCTATCCTCGTCATCAACATCCGGAAATCGAAAATACACGCCACACAACCGGAGCCATTGCTTGGTTTGATTGTGTGTTAAATCTGAAAAAACCTTTTCAGGCAATGCATAATGATGCAAATGCGAATTTTGCCATCCAAACAGCTTTTGTATCACATAGTGCAATGCATGAAGCGTAATATTTGCCGGGACAATAATATCTCTTGTTATTCCTTTATTTACTTTAGCATATTTTCTTAAAACAGATATTCTTTCATCTTCAATATCTTCTGTGTTTAGCTCTAAGTGTAGTTTTAATGCTATTGGGTATTCAAGTTTATATGTATTATTCATTTTACTATCCTCTAATATTTCTTCACGCTTTAGTTTTGGATTTTCCTTGTGAATTCCTTTTGGTTGAGATGTCACTATTCTTTTGTTTCTTTGCCTATAATTCTCACAACGGGTTGCTTCGTTGCTTTTTATGTCATTTCCATATATTCCTTTAGAGTACGGGATATATGCTTGGACATTTTTTTCAGTAATGTATAACTTGGCTGCAATCTCCTTTACGCTCAATCCTTGTTTATACAATTTCCCAATACTGTCGCTTGTTTCACTGTGCCATAAATCTTCCGTTATAAGAACCCTTCGAACTCTGACAATTGAAACTTTCAGCATTTCTGAAATATCTTTCAGAGAAACATTTTTATTGTATTCTTCAATAATTCTTCTGTATAGTTCGCTTTTTCCATCCATGTTGACACCTCGTTTCAACCTAACTATAATTAAATTATATCATACTCATAGTATTGTGTCAACCTAATTCATTGTTTATTAAAAAACGAGCAGCCATGTAAATGATAAATATCATATGACTTCCCTATTTCAACACAAAGCAGTATGATAAATCTGGTATCAAAGCTGGTTAATCAAAAACGGTTAAAAAATTCCCTGCATAATCAGTGCAGAGAATTGATTATTTGTTTAAATTTTATTCAATTGTATCAAGCAGTCTTATAATTACGGCTGCTGTTTCAGCTCTTGTTGCAGTATCCTTCGGATTTAAGGTCTTGTCTGTTTTGCCTAACATAATACCGCTTCCTGCTGTGTACTGCAATGCAGGAATGACATATTCTGAAATATCAGTAGAATCTTCATAAGAAAGAATATTTGTATTTTCTCCTATCTGTACATCATATCCCTTAAATTTAGCATATCTGAATATGATTGCAGCCATTTGCTCACGCGATATGTTATCATTAGGAGCAAATTCCGTTTAAGGTGTACATCCAGCCGGAGTTTGCTCCATTTGAAAACTCTGCCAAATTATCAATCTTTGAAATATAATTTCCGTCGGCATTTACAAAGGTATATTTATCTTTTAATGCTTTTTCAAATACATCAAGAACTGTTGCCGGAGCGTCAAGCTCATATGATGTACGTGCAATCCATTCTGTAAGCCCGCCGTTTTTAAGCGTATGCGTTTCACCATTATCACCATGTGAGCTGTCACCGAACAAAGAAAAATAAACTTTAATTTTTCCCGTTGATGAAGGAGCAGATTCCTTTATTACTTTTAGTGTAACAGTATGAGATACACCATTTTTCACTCCAACAACTGTAAAGATGTTTTCGCCCGTGCTTAACGCATATTTGTCTTTTAATACCTCGCCGTTTACTGTTATTTCAACATCTGATGCAACAACAGGAGCAAGAGAAATTGAGCTTATACGATAGCCAACTGATGCTGTGTAGTTTATTCCGTCTTTCGTTTCGGTTGTTCGTGAAATACCGGAAACTCCTATTTTTACATCTTCAACCAAATTATTTGTTTCAGTAGCATTACAATACTTACTACTCCTGGCACTGTGGTGATGGTAACGGAAAGTATGGTATCACAAACAGCAACTCTGTTGGACTTGAAATATGTATCAATTCAGATGGTAATTATGATATGGCCTTTGAAAATGCTGTGCAGCTTACAAAATATCTTATGAAAACACTTAATATCCCGCTTGACCATGTGGTTCGTCATTACGATGTATAGTAGCCTATAACAGTCTCATACAAGATAGAGAGAAAATTCTCGATGACTGCAGACGGATGATGGATGTCCTGACAGACACTACCGAAATTGACGGAAAGATTGCAGACCTCCTCCAAGAGGCTGAAGTGGTCACAGGTCTTACACGAAAGCTTATTGAGGAAAATGTTGCAAATATAATGCCCAGGAAGAGTTCAACCGGAAATACAAAGGCTACGAAAATCGCTACAACGGCATCTGGGATAAGGTCGAGAAACTGCAGGAGCAGAGCGAACAGCGGAAGGCACAAGCGGATTCCGTCAGTGCATTCATGTTTGAACTGCACGAAACCGATGAACAGGTCACGGAGTTTGACAGCAAACTATGGCTTTCGGTCATTGACAGCGTGGGTGTAAAGCGTAGCGGAAAGCTTCTCTTCCAGTTCAGAAACGGGATGGAAATTGAAGGATAATCGGTTTAATATCATGCACCTTGCAACACAAGGCTGGGGTTTTTATCTTTGTGCCACATTAGTCTAGCCTTATATTCAAAACCTTAAGAAAATATAATAACTCCTTTAGAAAGCCATATACTTGAACAAGCCGTCATTTCAAAAAGGAAATGACGGCTTGTTCTAAAGGTGACATAAATATGGAAAATTTATAAATATGAGTTTATTGATCTTCTATTCTAATAAACCTCTTTCATTTAAAAATTCCTTTGCTACTGTAGCTACATTTTTTCCCTCTACATCTACCTTATAATTTAGTTCTGTCATGGTTGCATCATCTATAGCATTAGCAAGTGTATTTAAAACATCTTCGAGTTCTGGATATCTTTCAAGTGTAGCATTTCTTATAATGGGAGCTGCGTAATACGGTGGGAAAAAGCCCATGTCATCGGTAAGTACCTTTAAATTATATTGTTTTATTGCACCATCAGTAGAGAAGGCATCTGTAACGTCCATATCGCCATTGCCAATAGCCTGATATTTAAGGGAAACATTCATTTTCTTTGGTTCGCCCTTAAATTTCAGTGAATATTTTTGCACAAGTCCATCATAACCATCTTGTCTGTCAAAGAACTCATGTTCTGCACCAAACACAAGATTCTCGGAAATCTTTGCAAGATCACTGAACGTTTTTACACCATATTGCTGATAAACCTTATCGGTTATCGCAAGGGTATATGTGTTATTAAATCCTAATGGACTCAGCCATTTGATATCAAACTGTTTATTAAACTCTTCTGCAACGACTCTGTACGCTTCATCTTGGTCATTAATAACATCTATTTTCAACTGTGCTGTAAGTCCTGTTCCAGTATATTCGGGGTAAATATCTATATCACCGTTTTTTATGGCCTCAAAGCATACAAAGGTACCACCCAAATTCAGCTTTCGATCAACCTTAATGTCTGTCTTTGCTTCAATGAGTTGTGCAAACATTTCGCCAAGTAAAATGTTTTCGCTATAGTCCTTAGAACCAATCACAATTTTATCACCGCTGGAACAACCTGTTAAGACGATAGATGAAAGTAAAACGAGTGATAGACCCATCCCAATAATTTTTTTAAGTTTCATAATTTCCTCCTAATATTAAGTTTATTTTGTTCGTTTAATAAGTTTCTTTTCTATTTTAGACATACCAATATCAAAAACGAGTGCCATAACAACGACCGGAATTGCCCCTATCAGAATATTTTCCATATTGCGTGATTGGATTCCACGATAAATAATGGTGCCCAATCCGTTTGCACCGACGAGTACACCCATAACAGCCACTGAAAGTGAGTTTACCAATGCAATTTTAATCCCTGAAAAGATAAGGGGAAAAGAAAGTGGAATCTCAACTTTAAACAATCGTTGCATTTTTGACATTCCCATGCCACGAGCCGCATCTTTTAAGTGTGGAGAAACATTTTTAAGTCCGGTATAGGTGTTACGTACAATAGGTAGCAATGCATATAATACAAGGCCGACAATCAATGTGATATCTCCAAGTCCAAAAATGATCATCAGCAAGGCAAGCAACGCAAGGGATGGTATTGTTTGCAAAACCTCAGAAACCCAAAGTATGACCGAATCTAAAAAACGCACCCAATAAGCAATAATACCCATAA
>JAQVYH010000125.1 GCA_029004515.1 Eubacteriales bacterium
TCTTTCGAGCCATTTCTTCAGGAGTAATGTTCATAATTTCTCTCAAAGTGCAAATTCTCTGTCCAACCTCTCTTAATTTTTGTTCCATTTTTTCTCATCCTTTCTTAATGAACTCTTGAGGACGGTTATAAAAAAAACCGCCCCAAAGAAATACGAAATTCTTTGAGACGGGTATGTTCCCGCGGTACCACTCAAATTGCATCCAAATATCAGATGCCACCTTTAGGCTCTATCAAGCCCTATACTTTAACGCAGTAATACGTAAGCCATTACTTGATAAACTTTCACAGCTTCAGCTCGGAAGTGATAAGTCATTTGAAATACACGCTATTGGCTCGCAGCACCCGCCAACTCTCTTTAAACCTGTATTTCAGACCGTCTTCGTCACAGCTTTTATATTATTTATTTTTAACATAATATCATCCTTTAGTTACATTGTCAAGAGTAAATTTGTTTTACATTTTGTTTACATGCAACTTTTATTGTTATATAATAGCTATAATATGCAAGAAGCTTATAAAAATACACTATCCACACTTGCAAAACTCTTACAGAAAATCTGCGAGAGTTTTATTATTATATTTTTATATTAATCCATTTGCCAGCCTTGAATCTAATTGAAGCAAATGTAAATCGTGATATCTGATCCGCAAGAATCCCCATCCAGATGCCAACCAAACCAAAACCAAGTGTATAACAGCAAACATATGAAAATACAGTTCTAACTAATGTTACACTAAATGTAGAAACTGCTGCGGTGAAAAGTGTATCCCCTGCTCCTCTCAGACACCCCATATATATAACCTGCCTTATCTGGAACAGTAATATAATTATGCTTAAATTCATAATTGATACACCCATATTCACAATTTCAGTCTCGTCAAAATAAAGTCCCATTAAGAATCTCGAGCCAAACAAATACACTATAGCAAGTACTATTGAACCAATTCCACCAAGCACCTGACATGAAGAACCGTATTGCCTTGCAAGGTCTGGTTTTTTCTCACCCAAACTTCTGCCAATAAGCGCAACTGCTGCTGCTTGTAATCCATCACCTATAGAAAATGAAAGTCCAAGAAGATTCATACCTACCTGATGTGCAGCCATTGCACCTGTGCCCTGATTTGCCGCCATAATCGCTGTTAGCATAAAACCAATTCGCATTAATGCTTGTTCAAAGAATATGCCATAACCAACCTTGATAATATTTTTAATTGCGAGTAATGAAGGCTTAACCTTATTATTAATAATATACGGAATACTAATAAATGCATTTTTGTTCATTATCGATACTATGCTCATAATTGAGGAAACAACCGTGCCCAAAACAGTAGCAATAGCAGCACCTCTAATTCCCCATGCTGGGAAACCCAAATTACCACCAATAAGAAGATAATTAAACAC
This sequence comes from Eubacteriales bacterium, assembly GCA_029004515.1. GTDB lineage: Bacteria > Bacillota > Clostridia > Monoglobales > UMGS1388 > UMGS1388. The sequence continues at coordinate 1,405 of JAQVYH010000125.1, forward strand.
AATATTAACTAAAGCAGATGTTATATTAGTTCTCATTGTAACCTTAGTATTACCTATTCCTCTTAATGAAGAGCTTATCACCATCTGAATACAATTGAATATCATACCACCCATAATAATCTGGAAGTACTGAACGGCACCATCGTGAGTCTCAGCCGTTGATCCACAAAGAGAAATGATAGGAGAAGCGAAAACAACAAACAAAACGCTCAAAATAGTAGCTAAAACTAATACCAAAAAGAGAGCTGAACATAGAATATTGTTACCTGATTCTTGTTTTTTCTCACCAAAGCGCCTTGCAACTAAAGCTGAAACAGATACATTTATTGCAAAAAATATGGACAACCCCATAAATTTAGGCTGTGTTGTTAGTCCAACTGATGCAACCGCATTAGTCCCCAGTTTGCTAACCATAAGGGAATCAATAAGACCTGCAAATGCTACAAAAAATGATTCTATAACAGAAGGAAAAGCCATTTTGAGTGCAGTTGATATTGTTTCTCTTGTATATTTTGCATTCTTCATAATTAAAAGACATCTCTTTTCTTCTGTTAGTTATTTATTAGTGAATTTCTGATGGTTAAGCATAATAATACCTGAGCAGATAAGCACAAGTGTAATAAATAGATTTACCACAGGCACACCACTATTTTCGTCCAACATAATAGTTGAAAGCAGAACACCAAATACAGGTATCATAAAGCTAAATATTGCAATCTTTGAAACAGGGTTATACTTAAGCAGTACACCCCATAATGCATAGGCAATTGCGGATAAGAATGCAAGATATGTAAGAACCCCAAACGCTGGCAACGTGGAAATATCTACCTTACCACCGGTAATTAGACCGATAATTATCATAAATAGACCACCCATCGCAAATTGATAACCGCTAATAACAACAGGGTCTTCATACTTTGAGTAGCGCTTTATTAAGACCGATGAGAATGCGTATGAGATAGCAGCGAAGATTACAAAACAATCACCGGTAAAATTCATATTAAAGTCTAGCCCATTTACATTAATTAGAATAACGCCAGCAAACCCAATTGCACAAGCGAATATTTTTTTAATAGTGAGCTTTTCCTGTTTGAACACAAGACTTGCAAGAAGAATCGCGAAGAATGCATTTGAACCACTAGCTACAGTTCCTTTTACACCAGTAGTATTCGCAAGTCCGATATAGAAAAATATGTACTGTATAACAGTCTGAAACGTGCTGACTATTGCAATCTTTGAAACATTTACTTTTTTAGGGTACAAGAGCCTTCCTCTAGCGATACTATAAATAATAATAGTAAGAATTCCCGCAAAAAGAAATCTTATTCCAGCGAATAAGATTGTTGAAGGAACATCCTTGTCGGGTATCATAAGTTCATATCCAATTTTAATAAAAGGTGTAGCACTTCCCCACAATGCAGTACATAAAATAGCCGAAAGAGCTATAAACACAGAATTACTATAAATTTTATTATCTCTCATCATTATCCCCCAAGTGACATATTCTTACATTAACAGTATAATACATAAACAATAGAAAATCAACAAGCCAGGCCTGTTGATTTTCTATGTATTATTCATTTATTTTCAATTATTTTTACTAAATTGTCATAAGTTATTGTGTTTCCAATATTAGATATATTTATTTCTCTTCCCAATATCTTCACTTTATCAACTAAAGGTGTTGTAATTGTATATTCTGCTTTACCCGGACAGATAGGATATATGCCAAGACAAGAGAAAATATACCACAATGCCATAGAACCATTATCTTCATCGCCGGGGAATCCATCATCTCTATATGAAAAACCCTCGCTAGAAATCTTCTTAATCCAATAATCAGCCTTTTCTTTTTCGCCAAGATATGCGTAAATAAATGGTATATGGAAGCTCGGCTGGTTGGAGACTGCACATTGTCCCCAATCACATGCGGCCATCTCTTCCATTTCGTGAATTGTAATATAGTATCCACCAACTCGATATTCAACAGGCGCAGCAAAAAGAGCATCAAGCTTTTCAACAAGCTTATCCTTTCCGCCATGAAGCTGTGCAAGACCTTCAATATCATGCTGCACAGCAAAGCTTGTCTGCCATGCTGCAGCTTCTGTATAATCACCACCCCATGAAATCGGGTCAAAACCTGGTCTAAAATTACCTTGTGAATCCTTACCTCGCATAAAACCAGTTTCGCTATCGAAAATATTAGCATAATTTTTTGCTCGAGTAAGGTATTTTTCTTTTTTATCATCATATCCAAGGATACCAGCAACAGTAGCAAGACAGTAGTCAAAATATGCTGCGTCAAGGGTAAGATTCACACTTTCCTTATATTTATCACTAGGCACATAACCAAGCTCAAGATAATCGCTGCAACCCTCTCTACCATATACAGGTAGAGGTGAATCGTTATTTGCGTGAATTTCCATCCCTCTAAATGCTGTTTCAAGCAATTCACCCGAAAGAATACCTTTCACAGCCGCATCTGCAATTACTGCATCAATTGCGGTGCTTGGCATGCATTTTTTAGCATCACCGGCAGTCCAGCAAGGAAGCCATCCACCGTCAATATAATCCTGTATAAAACCCTCGATTATTTCCCTGCACTCTTCCTTTGCCACTAGTGCGTAGAACGGGTATACAGTTCTGTATGTATCCCAAAAACCATTGTCAGTATATCTAATTCCCTCTTTAACGCTATCATCACAAGGAGCATAATGTATCGCTTTCCCATTTTCATCAATTTCATAAGCCTTATGAGGGTAAAGGAAAGACCTGTACATACAGCTATAAAATGTGCGCATAGTATCTTCATCTGCGGATATTTCTATTCTGCTAAGATAGTTTTCCCACAGCTGTTCATTATATTGTTTAAGGGATTCAAAGCTTTCAAAATTGTTGTCATTTTTAAGGTTAAGTAATGCTTGGTCACAGCTAATAAAAGAAGTGGCAAGAGTAAACTGTATGTTCTTCTTTTTTAGTGCAAGATGAATTCCTGTTTTCTCACCTTCAATTGATAACCCTCTTCTTCTGCCCTGTTCATCTTCTACAAGAGTGTTTTCAATATCAATTGTATCCTCGTCAAATTGGAATGCAAAATACCCTTTTATATGTGTTTCGTTAGCCACACGATAGTTGCAATCTGTATAACATAAAAGTCTGTTGTTTTCTGCATCGTATTCATATCCACATATACCGGAAACATATGCAATTGAGAGGTATTTATCAAAATCCTTTTCAAATTCAATCTTAACACAAGCACCATACTCGGTCGGAGTAAGCTCAAAGGTAGAAAAATATTTATTAAATCTGTATTTAAGGTAATGTGGCATTAATACTTCAGATTTCTTATCAAATCCCGACCATCTGCCCCATGGATCAAGATTTGGTGTTTCAGACTGCGGAAGCATAACTATAGCGCAATGATCACCAATCCATGGACTAGGCTGATGTGTAAGACGAATACCTTCTAAAGACATATCGTCACAATGATAATACCAATTACCCCTGTCTGAATGAGTTTGCGGCGCAAAACTTGCAAAACCGAATGGTCTTTGAACCAACGGCAAAGTATTACCATGGGAAAAACGCATTGTTGATTTTGAACCTTGCTTTGTATTAACATAATTTAAATATCTCATAGTACTACCTCACATTTTTTTAAGTATATTGTATATATTAACATTAAGTAAATCTCGTGTAAATAGACAAATCACTATTATTTTTGTTATAAATACTCATAAATCAGAAGTAACAAAAAAGAGCGACCCACTGTTTGCCAGTAATAAGGCTAGCAGGGATCGCATCATTTAATTACTAATTAACCTTGAATGTATTTACTAATATCAATACCGTAAATATCACAAACTGTCTGGAATACACCTTCATCAACGGAATTTTTGAAGTACTGTTCCATCTGATGGTCTACAACTTCTATCATTTCATTGATGTCAGCAGGTTCATAACCCTCATACTCAAACCACCATCTGTTGATAAGTGTTGCGATTTCTTTTTTCTCTTTGTCTGTCATCTTGAGCCAGCTATTTGTAGTAGTATCTAAAACACGCTGCATATCTTTAGTTGTCAAACTCTGAGAATCGTTGCCGATACCCTCACCCTTCTGATTGTCGGTATATGCAGGTGAGAACATGTATACATCAGCTGTATCAACATTATAGTCTACTGTATAACCCACTGCTTCTGAAATGAAACGCAGAGGCACAAATGTTCTATTATAGATTAATGTAGCTGGACTATCTAAGATTATTTCATTTCCAACATAATCGCCTAATTCTGGTTCATACTTGCTATAATATGCAACATTGTTATCAATTTGCATAATAATTACAGGAATGGTGCTTCCACTCTCACAAACCTCTACCTGCTTTTTACTTTCTATCCAATTAACGTCATAACCCAACATTTCAGTAATAGCCCTTACAGGCACCATTGTACGGTCATTAATGATCTGCGAAGGAGTATCAGTTTTTACCTCCACTAAGTCAATAAAAATTTTGCTTTGTGCAAATGTAGTCATAGTCATAGAAAACATAAGCACTGCTACTAAAATAATCGCTACTAAACTTTTCTTATTCATGCTAATTCTCCTTTAATGTTTCATTTATTTTACCTCAACCCACTTATTGAAAATAAAT
>JAQVYH010000126.1 GCA_029004515.1 Eubacteriales bacterium
TTTCTTTTTCATATTCTTGGATATGTCTGTATTCTCGTGGCATAAAAAATCCCCCTATGGTAGTTTCTTTTATTCTACCATAAGGGGTCTGTTTTTTCTATTGTCCGTTTTTACTGGACTTGTTCAGAAATGCGAACCTTTTTATTTTAGTGAATAGAGAATAATTATGGTGACAACCTATGTAGTACATAGGTTGTTTTTTTATTCTATGATATCTCCCAGACTATCCTTCAAGTCACCTATTGTCATTCCAAATCTTCTCAGCCACGAATCGTCATTGATTTTAAGACATAGCCTATCACCCTTGTCAACTACGGATAAATTCCATTCGGAAGGGATTCGAAATCCCGTCAGCTCATAAATCGCCTCACTGGGATTATCTAAAACATGCTTTTTGTATGTAGCGTTTCGTTGGGCTTTCATATTCACCATCAGATAACATTGTTTCACCTTTGTAACTACAGCATTTTTAAACATTCTTATTATTTCATCCTCTCTATTAGTCATATATTTAATCTATATGCACGAAGTTTGAAAAAGAGAAGTGTATTTAATAAAATTGTAATGACAAAAACCTTGAATAATAGGCGTATATTCCCTGCAAACCCTTGACATTTGCCTGTAAAAAATATACAATAGAGTGTAAAGTAAAAGCTATAATGTGCGTATTGTGCGCAGAGCATTAATGCACTATACATAGAAAGGAACGATAATATACAATGAGATTAAGTAGATTATTAGGCGAAAGATACAGAGAGCAACCAAGCGAAGCGCTTCTTATAAGCCATGCATTTATGCTTCGTGGCGGTTATATCCGTCAGGTCACAAATGGTATCTATTCTCTCTTGCCACCTGCAAAGAGAATCGTTGCCAAGATTGAAGACATCATCCGTCAGGAGATGGACGCAATCGATGGTCAGGAAGTGCTCTTTCCGGTTGTAATGAGCAGTGAGCTTTGGGAGGAGTCTGGCAGATATTCAGCCATTTCATCAGAGCTTGTTCGATTTAAAGACCGTGGTGGTAGAAATATGGTTCTTGGGATGACTCACGAAGAGGCAGCTGTTCACCTTGCAAGAACAGAGGCAAAGAGCCATACAAAATATCCATTTATGATATACCAGATTCAGACAAAGTTCCGTGATGAGGCTAGACCAAGAGGTGGCCTTATCCGTGTTAGAGAATTCACAATGAAGGATGCTTATTCATTCCACACAAGTCAGGAATGTCTTGAGCAGTATTATGACGAGGCTTACAAGTCATATGAGAGAATCTTTAAGAGAGCAGGTCTTAAGGATGCGTTCGCGGTTAAGTCAGACAATGGCATGATGGGCGGTAGCGTTTCTCACGAATTTATGTCCGAGTGTGAGCAGGGGGAAGATTCAGTTGTATCTTGTCCTGTATGCGGATACAAGTCCAACATGGAAGTTGCAGAATCTATCCTTGAGAAGTTCACAGGCGGAGTTAAATTTGACTCTCTCGAAAAGGTAAGCACACCCGACTGCAAGACAATCGAGGATGTTGCCCAGTTTTTTGATGCACCGGTTCAGCAGATGATGAAGGCAGTAGTACTCAAGGCTGAAAATTCAGATAAACTCGTAATCGTATTCTTAAGAGGCGATTATGAGGTTAACGAAACAAAGGTAAGAAATGTTGTACAGGCAAATGTTGAAATCGCAACAGGGGAGGGAACAGTTGCAGAGCATCCTTGCTATGGCTTTATTGGACCTGTTGGCATTAATAAGGACAACTTCACAATTATCTATGACCGTTCGCTTGAAGGGCTTGAAAGTGTGGTTTGCGGCGCTAATGAAAAGGACTTCCACTACAAAGTGCCAAGCATTGCTGAGTATATGGGCGATGCAGAGTTTGTGGATGTTTCAAAGGCAAGAGCAGGCGATACTTGTGCTAAATGCGGTGATGGTAAGCTTGAGATAAAGAGAGCTATCGAGATTGGAAATATATTCCAGCTTGGAACAAAGTATTCCGAAAAGATGGGTATGCGTTATACAGATGTTGATGGCGAGCTTAAAACTCCAATTATGGGTTGTTATGGTATCGGTGTTGGCAGACTTATGGCATCAGTTCTTGAGGCTTTACACGACGACAGAGGTCCTATCTGGCCAATGTCAATTGCTCCTTGGCAGATTCATCTTTGCACAATCCGTCCTAATGATGAAAATGTAAAGGCAAAGGCAGAAGAGCTTTATAGCTCACTCACTAATAAAGGCTTTGAGGTTATATATGACGATAGAAACGAATCACCTGGTGTTAAGTTTGCAGATGCTGACCTTTTGGGTGTGCCTGTAAGGGTGGTTGTTAGTCCAAAGAATCTTGATCAGGGTTGTTTTGAGGTTTCTACTCGTGATAAGGAAATTAACGATATGGTTCCTGTAGACAATATCGAAGAATATGTAAGAAAGCTTATCGATGACAAACTTTCTCAGTTGATATGATAGAAAGAGGGCTATAAATAGTATGAAGGATAAATTACAAGAAATAAAAATTTATGCAGAACAGGAAATTCCAAATCTTACTGACCTTCAGGCAGTAGAAGATTTCCGCGTAGCTGTTCTTGGTAAGAAGGGTAAGCTCACAGAGGTTCTTCGTGGTATGGGCGGACTTTCTGCTGAAGAAAGACCAATAATCGGTCAGCTTGCGAATGAGGTTCGTAGCTTTATCGAAGAAAAAATTGAGGCTATCAAGAGCGAGCTTGAGAAAAGTGCGCAGGTAGCTAAGATTGCAGCTGAAACAATCGATGTAACACTTCCTGGTAAGAAGCGTTCACAGGGTCACATTCACCCGCTTAATCAGGTTCTCACAGAGCTTGAAGAAATCTTTATCGGTCTTGGATTTGAAATTGTTGAAGGTCCTGAAGTTGAGCTTGATTATTATAACTTCGAAGCTCTCAATATTCCACAGGATCACCCTGCAAGAGATACACAGGATACATTCTACATTTCAGATAATGTGCTCCTTAGAACACAGACATCATCGGTACAGATCAGAACAATGGAGAACAAAAAGCCTCCTATCAGAATGATTGCTCCAGGCAGAGTTTATCGTAGTGATGCTGCCGATGCAACACATTCACCGCTCTTCACACAGATTGAAGGCCTTGTAGTTGATAAGAATGTTACTATGAGTGACCTTAAGGGAACTCTTGATTTATTCACAAAGAAGCTTTATGGCGAAGGTACAAAGACTCGCTTCCGTCCTCATCACTTCCAGTTTACAGAGCCAAGTGCTGAAGTAGATATTCAGTGTCCTGCTTGTAATGGTAAGGGTTGCAACGTTTGTAAGGGCGAAGGCTGGATTGAAATCCTCGGTGCTGGTATGGTACATCCAAAGGTACTCAGCATCTGCGGTATCGACCCTGAAGTTTATAGAGGTTTCGCTTTTGGTATCGGTCTTGAAAGAATAGCAATGCGTTCATTCGGCATTGATGACATCAGACTTTTCTATGAGAACGATGTAAGATTTTTGGACCAGTTTTAATTGACTGATATGAAAGGAGAAACCAACAATGAAAATAGCATTATCTTGGCTTAATGATTATACAGATATAAAAGATATATCACCAAAGGAATTCGCACATGGTATGACTATGACGGGTACTATGGTTGAAGGCTATACCCAGATGGGCGAGGGCATAAGCAAGGTTGTTACTTGTAAGATTACAGGTATAGAAAAGCATCCTGATGCTGACAAGCTTGTTGTTTGTCAGGTTGATATTGGCAGTGGCAACATTCAGGTTGTAACAGCTGCGCCGAATGTTTTTGTAGGTGCAATCGTTCCGGTTGCCCTTGATGGCAGTGAACTCCCCGGTGGAATTAAGATTAAAAAAAGACAGATGAGAGGCGTTGACACAGAAGGTATGTTCTGCTCCGTTAACGAGCTTAATCTTGACGACGAGCCTGCAACAGGTATTCTTATTCTTGATGAGAATACACCTGTAGGTATAGATATTAAAGAAGCGCTCAACCTAAATGAGTGTATAGTAGAACTCGAAATCACATCAAACCGTTGTGATTGCCTGAGTGTTATCGGTCTTGCAAGAGAGGCTGCTGTTACATTTGGCAAGCCATTCAAAGTAAAAGACCCAACACCAAAGGGTGCAGGTGGGGATGTTAATTCTTACGCCTCAGTTGAAGTTAAGGACAGCACTCTTTGTCCAAGATATTCTGCAAGAGTAGTAAAGAATGTTAAAATTGGACCATCTCCAAAGTGGCTTGCTGACAGACTTAATGCAAGTGGTGTTCGTTCAATCAACAATATCGTTGATATAACAAACTATATTATGCTTGAATATGGTCAGCCAATGCACGCATTTGACCTTAGCCATGTTGAGGGCAACAAGATTATTGTTCGCCATGCAGAAGACGGCGAGGTTATGAAGACTCTTGATGGTCAGGACAGACAGCTTTCATCTGAAATGCTTGTTATCGCTGACGAAGCAAGAGCAGTTGCAGTTGCAGGTGTTATGGGTGCTGAAAATAGTGAAGTTGAAGAAACAACTACAACTATCCTTTTTGAATCAGCAAACTTCGATGCTGCAAGTGTAAGAAGAACCGCTAAAAAGCTTGGTCTTCGTACAGAATCAAGCGCAAGATATGAAAAGGGTCTTAACCCAGAAATTACAATGGGCGCAGTTAACCGTGCTTGTCAGCTTGTCCAAGAGCTTGGTTGCGGTGAAGTAATCGATGGTATTATTGATGTTAAGGGTAATATTGCTCCACAGGTTGTTGTTGACTTTGAGCCTGAAAAGATTAATGGTATTTTGGGCACAGACTTAACAGAAGAATACATGATTGAAATCCTTGAAAAGCTTGAATTCAATGTTGAAAATGGCAAGGTTTATGTTCCATATTTCAGAAATGATATTGAGAGAACAGCTGATATAGCTGAAGAAATTGCAAGAATCTACGGATATAATGAGATTCCTGTTACACTCCTTAGCGGTGAAACTACCCACGGTGGCAGAAATGAAGTTCAGCAGCTTGAGGTTATTATTCGCAAGAGCCTTACAGCACAGGGTCTTAACGAAATTACCACATATTCCTTTGTTGACCCGCATGAGTATGACAAGCTCCTTATGGAAAAGCCACAGGTTGTTACAATCCGCAACCCTCTCGGTGAAGAGAGAAGTATAATGCGTACTAACACAATCGGCAGTATGCTTGATACACTCAGCCTTAACTATAATCATAGAAACAGCAGCGCTTGGCTCTTTGAAATCGGTAAGGTGTACCTTCCCGTCCAGGGCGAGCCTCTCCCACAGGAGAAGAAGATGCTTACAATCGGTATGTATGGTGATTGTGATTTCTATGACCTTAAGGGCGTAGTAGAAAATATGTTTGAGGCTATTGGTATTAATGCTTATGATATTATGCCACTTCAGGATAATGCAACATTCCACCCAGGTCAGACAGCACATATCAGCCTTAGAAAAAGACCTGCTGCAACTATTGGTAGAATTCACCCAACCGTTCAGGAAAATTATGAAATCGATGCTCCTTCATATGTGGCAGTAATTGACTTTGATATGGTTATGGAATGCAAGAACCTTAAGAGTAAGTATAAGAGTCTTCCAAAGTTCCCTGCAACTTCAAGGGATATTGCAGTTCTTATCGAGGATAGTATCCCAGTAAGGAAGATTGAAGATATCATCAGCAAGACAAAGACAGATATTATCGAAGGGTACAAGTTCTTTGATGTATATAAGGGCGCTCAGGTTAAGGAAGGGTATAAGAGTGTTGCTTACTCAATCTCATTCCGTGCATCTGATAGAACCCTTACAGATACAGAAGTTAATGAAGTTATGAATAAGATAATGGCAGAGCTTAAGCAGAAGCTTAATGCAGAGCTTAGGGATTAAATTTTCTGCCTTAAATTTGATTGTATATTAGCAATGAGGAGGAATCGTCATGCAAGAAACAATGATGTTTGGA
>JAQVYH010000127.1 GCA_029004515.1 Eubacteriales bacterium
TTGGAGACGAGGATTTATCGATGATAATCAGCTTAAAATCATTGGTGAAGAGCTTAAATCTACCGATTATGGTAAATACATACTTTCACTTTTGGAGGATTAAATTATGAAAATTTTAGTAACAGGCGGTGCAGGCTTTATCGGTAGTAACTTTGTTTACCTTATGCTTGATAAACACCCTGATTATAAAATAGTTTGCCTTGATGCTCTTACATATGCAGGCAATCTTGAAACTCTTGAAGAGGCAATGAAGAACCCTAACTTTACATTTGTAAAGGGTGACATTGCTGATAGAGAATGTGTTTTTGATCTGTTTGAAAAGGAAAACTTCGACATAGTTGTTAACTTTGCGGCAGAGAGCCATGTTGATCGTTCTATCGAAACTCCGGAGATTTTCCTTAAGACTAACATCATGGGGACACAGGTGCTTATGGATGCATCCAAGAAGTACGGTGTAAAGAGATATCATCAGGTATCTACGGATGAAGTTTACGGTGACCTTCCTCTTGAAAGAACAGATTTGTTCTTCACAGAGGAAACTCCTATTCATACATCAAGTCCATATTCAGCATCAAAGGCGGCAGCTGACCTCTTAGTTCTTGCATATCATAGAACATATGGTCTTCCTGTAACAATCTCTCGTTGCTCAAATAACTATGGACCATATCACTTCCCAGAGAAGTTGATTCCACTTATGATTGCAAATGCGCTTAATGATAAGAACCTTCCTGTTTATGGTGATGGTCTTAATGTTCGTGATTGGCTCTATGTAGAGGACCATTGCAGCGCTATCGACCTTATCATACACGATGGCAAAGTTGGAGAGGTTTATAACATCGGTGGACATAATGAAAAGACAAATATTGATGTTGTAAGGATTATCATCAAACAGCTTGGCAAGAGTGAAGATCTAATAACATATGTTAAGGACAGAGCAGGTCATGACAGAAGATACGCTATTGACCCTGCAAAGATTCATGCTCAGCTCGGTTGGCTTCCATCAACTGATTTTGAAACAGGCATTAAAAAGACTATCAATTGGTATTTAGATAATAAGCCTTGGTGGGAAAAAATCATCAGTGGCGAATATCAGCAATATTACGACAGAATGTACACTAACAATTGATGATATAATATTTTGCGAAGGGAGGATAATTTGTGATGAATAATAATTCGGTCTATGAGCTAATAAGATTGGCATTTTTTGGAATGGAACCATCTTTCAATGATGATATGAAATTGGTCTATGATGAGTTTTATGCCCATGGAATCGCCAGCCTTATGAGTGATGTTTTTAACAAATTACCTCTTGATGATTTACTTAAATCGCAATGGATGTCACACATAGTAAGACAGATATATATATTCATGAATATAGTCAGTGAGCAGGAAAAGCTTAATGAACTTATGGATTCGGAAAGTATACCATTTGTTATTATTAAAGGCACCGCGGCAGCGCAGTATTATCAAACTCCTATTAATCGTTCTATGGGTGATATCGATATTCTGGTTAAGCCACAGGATTTTAGTAAAGCTTGTGATTTGTTTGATAAATCCGAGTTCAAACTGTTAAGTGAAATTACTCCTTATGAGCGGCATGCCCGTTATGAAAAAAATGGTGTTATATATGAGCTTCATTATTTCTTTGCCTCTATGAATGATGCTCATGCTGCACAAGCATTAGATGAAATACTCATTAAAGGTATAGATAAGCGAGTTGTCATAGAAGTAGAAGGCAAAAAGTTTCCTGCGCTTCCTGACTTTGAGAATGGTCTTGTGCTGCTGCAACATATTAACCAGCATTTGGAGAATGGATTGGGACTTAGACAGATTATCGACTGGATGATGTATGTTATTTGTTATCTTGATGATAATAATTGGAAAGAATTCGAGCCTGTAGTTGAGAGGATTGGGCTTAAGGAATTAGCCATAACCTTGACGAAAATGTGTCAGATATATTTGGGCCTGCCAAGTATGGTTACTTGGTGTGATAATGCAGACAAGCAGTTATGCTCAACTTTGATGGACTACATTATGCAACGTAGTAATATGATAAATGGTAAAATTGACGATACCAGTTACTTAATAGGACTTTTTAGTAAAAGACTTTCTGTAATCGCTTGGTTTAAACTCCTGCAAAGCAACGGTAAGCAGCATTGGAAGTTAGCTAAATACCCCGTTTTCAGACCTTTTGCTTGGCTATATCAAATCATAAGATATATAGTTAAAGGAATATCAAGAGATAATGCATTATCAGCTATTAAATATGAGTATAAGCAAAGTCGAATGAGAACTAAATTGTTTGAAAGACTTGGTGTTAAATGCAAAGCTAAAGGATTGGCTTTCAGAGATGGCAGTAAGTTTGTAATAAGAAAAACTGATAATAACAATAAAAAATGAGTGTATCAATAAAAACTGATACACTCATTTTTGTTTGTTTGGATTTAATTAACTTTATAGTAGTCCTTATACCACTCTGCAAATTTGCCAAGTCCCTCTGCAATAGAGGTAGATGGCTTGAAGTCAAAGTCGTTAATTAGGTCTGTTACATCTGCATAAGTTCTATATACATCGCCGGGCTGCATTGGATGGAATTCCTTTTCAGCCTTTTTACCTATGGCGTTTTCAAGTGTTTCAATAAAGTCCATAAGCTTTTCCGGACTGTTGTTACCGATGTTATAAACCTTATAATTACCCTTTGGCGGATTGCAAAGCATATTCTCAATACCCTTTACAATGTCATCAACATAGGTGAAGTCACGATACATATCACCGTTATTGAAAATCTTGATTTTTTCTCCTGCCATAATCTTGTTTGTGAAGGAGAAGTACGCCATATCAGGTCTGCCATAAGGGCCATATACAGTGAAGAAACGAAGCCCTGTTGTTGGGATTTTATATAGATGGCTATATGTGTGAGCCATAAGCTCGTTTGATTTCTTTGTTGCTGCATAAAGGCTGACGGGGTTGTCCACCTTATCCTCTGTTGAGAAAGGAATCTTCTCATTTGCTCCATATACAGAGCTTGATGAGGCATATAAAAGATGCTCAACAGGATTATTTCTGCATGCCTCTAAAATGTTGAAGAAGCCAATAATATTTGACTCAATATAAACCTGTGGATTTTCGATGCTGTATCTTACACCTGCCTGCGCAGCAAGGTTTATAACGATTTCAGGCTTGTATTTTGCAAAAAGCTTGTCAACAGCTTCTTTATCCGCAAGGTCGCCCTTAATAAAGGTGAAATTGTCATTTGCTAAATCTTCAAGTCTTGCATGCTTAAGGTTAACATCATAATAATCATTTATATTGTCATATCCGATAACCTTACAGCCCTTTGATGTAAGGAGCTTTGTAAGGTGATAACCAACAAAGCCTGCTGCACCTGTTACTAGATACGTTTTTGTATTATCAAGTGGTTTAAAGTTTTCTATCATAATGTGATCCCCTTATATTCACTCTTTACCTCTTCGTAGCTCTTAAGGTCACCTATGTCATATCGCTTGCCCGGCATTTCCATAGCGTAAACTTTTGTCTGTTCACAAAGCCATGCGATAAAGCTGCCTGGTGCATCGATTCCGCAACCACTGCTGATTCCCTTGTCAACAAAAGGTAAGTCGCACTTTTTATAAATATAGAATGGAGGAATAGCCCAATTGGACTTTGGCTCCTGTGGTTTTTCTGTCATATTTGTAATAAGACTGTTCTCATCAATCTGTGCAACGCCACATTTCTGAAGTTTTTCTTTTCTTTCTTCAAAATATCGCATAACGCAAGTAGCGTTCTTTTCTTTAAAGAAGCTAACAAACTTATCAAATGAGAAGTCCAGAATGTTATCACCAGCAATAACCAAAAGGTCATCGTCAAGCTTAAGCTCGTCTATGGCAAAAGCCACATCTTTTACAGCACCAAGTCTTGTTTCGTTGCTCACAGAACCATCGTCAATAACGGCAACGGGGCTCCTTAGTTTGACATTTCTTGCCCAGTTATCAAAATGTTCTGCAAATTTATGATTCGATATAATAACATATCCATCGATTTCTGGGATAGCATCAATATCATCCAAAAGCCAATCAAGAATCGTCTTTCCATTAACCTCCAAAAGAGGCTTTGGGAAATTTTCGGTAAGAGGATAAAGCCTTGTTGCATATCCTGCGGCTAATACTACACATTTCATTAAAATTTAACTCCTTCCGCTGATTTACAAAAATGAACAGAGAATGCATTTTTCAGATGTGGGAATTGCTTTAAATATTTCTCAGTAACTGTCTTATTAATGCTTTCTTTATATTTAGGGTCTATGATTGCCATACAGCAGCCTTTGAAGCCTGCTCCTGAGAATCTACCTCCATATATTCCGTCAGTTTCAAGCATAATGGTATATAATGCTTTAAGCTCTGGTGAACCTGTCTGATAATAGTTAATTGAGCTGTCACCGGATTTGAAAATCTGTTTACCAAAACCTATGATGTCACCCTTCTTCCAATATTCAACACCCTTTTCAACTCTTTCGCATTCACTGTAAAAATGTGTTGCACGAAGACGCCAATTTTTAGGTAGTTTTGTTCTGTATTTATCGAAAACCTCCTTTGGTACATCACGAAGTCTTGTATCATCAAATTTCCCATATTCCATACCGCTAAAGCCTTTAAGGGCATATGCTGCGGCTTTACATTCATCAACACGCATATTGAATGCTGATCCTACAAGGCTACGAGGTACACCTGAAAAGAAAACTGCAAATTCATATTCAGGCATTTTCTTACTTTGGGGGATTACTTCATATTTGCCTGTTCTTGTGTCGAGAAATAAGAGACGATCCTTTTCTGAAAGAATTTCACAACTCTGGTCAAGTGTTCCTACATTGACACCAACATAATCTTTTTCTGCATATAGTGCAATGTCAATAACCTCTTCACTGCTTGGGTGAAGATTGTTCACTTTACAGATTGCTTTAAGAAAGCAGATTATAACTGCGGCAGAGGAAGAAAGGCCACCAATAGGCATAGAGCCGTATAACACTCCCCTTATACCTTTAGTTAGATTATATCTTCTTTTAAGTGAAACAATAGCACCTCTTAAGTAGTCCGCCCAGTCACGCTTAAGTAATATCTTCTCATCATAAATACTAAAATTTATAGTGCCATCCATATTAAGGCTTAAAACTTCAATAAGTCCATCATCAGTTGATTCATAGAACATTTCAATTCCTTCATCTATTGCAAAACCAGCAATAAGACCGTACTGATGGTCTACATGTGCACCTAAGGGACAAATTCTATATGGACAGAAGCTCCTCTCCATGTTTTTAGCATCCGGATACTTCTGAATAAAGGTTTCTTTTGCAGCACTTACCATATTTTAAGACCCCCTTGAATAATTGGTTAATTATATCACGGTGCAAAAGATTTGTCAATTTATGGAAGACTATTATTTCCTTATAAAATGAATTTTTTCAATGCTTTTGCAACCCCTGCATTTTCACAGGTGTCGGTTATATATTTACATGCCTTTTTTGTCTCCTCATAAGCGTTGCCCATAGCCACGCCGATTGCAACATGCTGAAGCATTGTTATATCATTGGAGCTATCACCAATTGCAAGAGTTCTCTCAAGAGGATGATTTATATAGTTTAGAACTGTTTCAATCCCCTTATCTTTTGAGCAACCCTTTATTGAAAATTCAAAGCAGTTGTCGTGTCTTGCAAGCTCATATTTTTCTTCAAGCTGCTTCATTATTTCTTCATCGGGATATGGGCCTATTAGAATACTTGTGATAGGGTAGTTGTGATTGCTATAATCCTGTGCAGATTCTAATATCACAAAGTCGTATAGTCCACTTTGTCTATTGGTATATACATTATCAGGGCC
>JAQVYH010000128.1 GCA_029004515.1 Eubacteriales bacterium
CATAAAAACAAGGGATGAGACGTCACTGATATTACTGTATATAGCTTGACAATGCTCAAAAATCAAAAATAACCTGGTGTTAAAATGATAGAACTGTTTTTATATAGAGTTTTGACACCTTAACCACTTATACAATTTTACAAATTATATATACCATTCAAAAATAATAGGCTTTATTGCATTATGATTTTATTTATTATAGAATTAGTTTAGAAATTATATTCAAATGTTTTTCGGTTACTTAGTTTGATTTTTCTATGCGAAGGAGCAGCCTCATGAAAGATAAGATACGTTTACAGACTTCCAGCATTTTTACCAAGATTTCTTTTCTTACCGTTTTAGTTGTACTGCTTATCTCTGCTTTATCAACCTTTCTGATGCTCAAACAGTTTTCCGGAAGCATTCATTATAAAGATCAACTGCTTGTTCAGGAGGCTACCAGCAAGATCAGCGCCTTCTTTCAGGATGCTTATAATACCACCTACAATCAACGTACTTTACTGCATTCCACGGGCTATATTTCAGAGAGCATTGCTGCTACACGAGATAACCCTTCTTCTATTTATAAGCCAGAACACCTGACAAAGATTACCGATTATATGACTGCCCTGACATACACAAATTCCAAAATTGAAGATGTCATCCTATTTACAGCAGATGCCGCTAACAATTTCTCCTACTCTGCTAAAAGCGGCCGCAGGGTTTACCTTGGTTACGATTTCAACTCGCTTCCTTATATTGACACGTTTAAAAACTCTACGGACGTTATAACCGCAGTGTATGATTCGTCCCCTGACTATTTGACGCTGTCTTCTAAGAAAGCATCACCCAGCACAATTACATTCATTGTGAAGATTACTGATATGAACCCCTCTTCCAGCCAAGCATTACTTGGTTACCTTTTGATTAATTTTTCTCCGGATACCGTAGACTCTATCTACACCGAAATTACAGAAGCCTCCGACGGCGATTATTTTGTGCTGAACAATGCCTCCCAAATCATTTACTGTAGCGATACGTCAAAATTAGGCCAGACATTTTGCTCTGAATGGGCGCCGCCAAAAGATATTGTATACGAAAGAACCATCAGTCTTTCAGGTCTACAGATTATCGGCTCTGTTTCTGATATAAAGCTCCAGCAGAAAACAAGAAGTCTTGTTCAGCAATCCGTGCTGATTACAGCATGTGGCATCCTTTTCATAATCTGTATTATCATGCTCCTGCATCGCCACTATTCAAAAAAATTCCAGTGTCTTGCCCTCGCCATGAGCAGTGTCAGTGACGGTGATTTCTCCCTTCAGCTTCCCATTGAGGCGGATGATGAAATTGGATACTTAAGCCGTACCTTTAACGACATGAGCAGCACATTGAATGATTATATTAACAAGAACTATCTTGCAGAAACCCAACGGCGAACAGCCGAACTCTATGCACTTCAGGCGCAAATCAATCCACATTTTCTAGCAAACACCATCGAAAGTATTCGGATGAAGGCCATGGAAAATGATGATTATGAATCTTCTGAGATGCTGAAAGAACTTGGGAATCTTTTTCGGTGGATGATTCAGTTTAAACAGGATATTGTTTATATAGAAGATGAGCTCGAATATATCGAAACTTATCTGGATCTTCAGAAATTTCGCTTTCAAGACAAGTTATCTGTTGACATGGAGATTCCTTCTGATATTTATTACTATGGTATTCCCCGGTTTACGCTGCAGCCAATTGTAGAAAACGCCCTTTCCCACGGTTCACCAACTATACGGGCACTACAGATCACTATTTCATTCCATGTGGAAAATGAAGTTCTGATGATCACTATCAAAGACAATGGCCCCGGAATTCATGAAGATGGTCTTAAAAAACTAAACGCCCACATTCATGACACCAATACGTTTCCCGAGTTTGGAGTTGCCTTACGCAACATTCATACGAGGATTAGGATTCTCTTTGGCGAAAATTACGGCTTACATGTAGAAAGTATTTATATGCAAGGAACATCTGTTATTGTAACACTGCCCGCAAAACCAAAAAAGGAGCTGGAAGAATATGTACAAACTACTTATTGTGGATGATGAAGCATTGATCCGCAACGGATTAAAAAATCTAATTGAATGGGAAGTTTATGGAATTGAAATCGCAGGAGAAGCTGAAGATGGTATGAAAGCATATTTCATGATTAAGGATCTACAGCCAGATATTGTTCTTGTTGACATCTCCATGCCTAATGTAACCGGCCTTGAGGTGATGGATATGTGCTGTCATCTGGAGCAACCTCCGAAATTCATTATTTTAAGTGGATATAATGATTTTCAGTTTGTGCAAAAAGCAATGCAGCTGGGCGCCATTAATTATCTGCTGAAGCCGGTCAATCAGGAGGAACTGATGCAGACCGTTATCTCTGCTTCCAAGCTTTTAGACAATCTGGCCGCCCATCGTCAGCAATTCCAAGAAAGCCTGGATACGCTGCGCACGAATGTGCTGGTACGTATCTTACATAATCGAATTGATTCCCGGGAACTACGTGAAAAATGTCAGGTTGTCAGCATTTCCCTGCATTGCAGCCATATGAGAGTTGCACTTTTAAAGCCACTTGTAAAGGGTGTTGCTGCCACCTTATATCCTGCCATCAAATTGTGTGAACAGCTTTGTCTGAAGTTTTGCCCCTGCTATGCGTTTGCTGATACTGACGATTGTATTGCGATTATTTTCAAAGATCAGACAAACAGCCTGAAAGAAGAAGATTATCATTCGCTACTTAATTCCTGCGCAGAAGCACTTTGCGAGCAGTTTGATTTTAAAACCATTCCCTCACTGGGAAAAGAAGCGGCTCACCTGCAAGAGCTTTCCAACTCCTACGAGGACTGCATTTCCAAGATAGAGAAAGCACTTATATTGGGCACATCTTTTGAAGAGGAAATCTCCGGAAAAAGTTTTTCGTCCATTGTCAGTTATCCTGATTTTCTTCATTACATGGAAACAGACAACAAAGAAGAAATACAAGACAGTCTCCACAGATGTTTTACAGATATTCTTATCTCAGAGGAAGGACAGGACATCAACATCCTGAAATACCATCTCATTGAATTAGTTACCTATATCCTTCACTCTAAATTTATGATTACCTTCTCTGACTCCGAAATCGGAAACCTGAAGAAAACGGCCTTTTCCATTATCAGCAATACAAACTCTGTACTCCATCTGGAAGAAAGCCTGCGGATTTTCTTTTTGTCGCTCCTTGAGCATACAACCGACAACGCTTCGTTCACGGAATATTCCTTTATGATTCAGAACGCGTTATCGTTTGTGAATCAAAACTTTACAGATAATAATCTTTCGCTAAAAACATTGGCCGCAAATATGGAAGTAAATGCAGCTTATCTTGGGCGGGAGTTTGCCCGTGAAACAGGCGAATTCTTTAATGATTATCTGAACCGGATTCGAATTGCCAAAGCGGTGCACCTGCTGACCGGTACTACCTGGAAAACTTCAAAAATTGCCAATTCGGTGGGATTTATAAATATCAGTTATTTTTTTACCATTTTCAAAAAGATTACCGGAAAAAGCCCCGGAGATTACCGTTCCACTCATGCTTAGGGAATATATAACAAATTCATCGCGTTTTTTCTTGGACTTTGTTTCCTTATAGAATCAAAAAAGTTCTGTAATATTGATTGACAACGTGTAGTTTAAAGTATATAATAAAACTACAAGCGATCAATCAATGGAGGCCAGGTCATGAAACAATTTATTTCGATTTCAGAGTCCGAGTGGCTCGTTATGAAAATTATTTGGGACGAACCCCCAAAAACATTACAGGATATTCTTTCTTCTTTGAAGCAATCAAATTGGAGTACAACAACCATTCAGACATATCTTGCCCGTCTAGTCAAAAAAGGTGCACTCACAACCGAGCGACAGGGCAAGGGCTATTTATACTATCCGGCAATATCAGAGATAGATTGCCAACTGGCAGAGGGAAAAAGTTTTTTGAATAGAGTATATGATGGTTCTCTTTCAAGAATGGTATCTGGTTTTGTAAAGAGCGGAAATTTGTCTAATGATGAACTATTTGCCTTAAAGAAACTAATTGAACAGCAGGAGAAAAAATGAATATTCTTGGTGATGCCTTTAACATTATTATTTTTGTTTCTCTGATAGGCAGTATCTTTTCTGTTTTGATGCTTTTAGTAAAAAGGATATTACACATTGTCTTGCCTTTGTGGTTTAGTATTTGTAGCATTGCTTTTTTCTTCATTCCAGTTATTTTGCCTACTCTTAAACTGATTCCACCGGAGAAACATCAGTGGATACATGGATATGAAATAGCTTGTTTTATTTGGCTTGGTGGAATGATTGTATTCCTTTCTTATTACGGAGTAAGAAGTATCTTTGCGTACAATGCTCTAAAAAAATACATGCCCTGCCATGATGAGCGAATTGAAACTATATTGCATGATTGTATCAATACAGTTGCGTTGAAAAGGATACCTCTCGTTTATTTTGGTACGCTAAAGGACCCCGCCTGTGTCGTTACATTATTGCACCCTGCTATCATTTTGAACAGAGATATTGTGGAACAACTCACAGATAAAGAATTGTCTATTATACTCTGCCATGAGGTAATGCATATTAAGCGATGGCATCATGTTTATCAAAGTATTTTTGATGTAGTATGTATCATTCACTGGTTTAATCCTTTTTCCTGGATTGCCAAAAGTGATTTCTCTATGCAATGTGAAATGGACTGTGACCAGATGGTATTATCTAATATGAGCGATGATGTGACAGAAATTGATTATGCAACAGCAATGTTACGACTTATGACATTATCCTCAAAAACAAAGAAATATCATGGGCACAATATAGCGGCTTTGGGATTTATTCTTGCAAAACAGCGCATGTCCTATGTTCTGAAAAGCCCATCCCCGCACAAGCGTGTAATTGCAATAATGGTCATGGTATTTTTTCTTTCAGCAACCATACTATTTTCAGGCTATTTGAGCAGATCACATTTTTACCCTTATCCCGCCTATGATGCAGGCATTGAATATGCTGACACTACAGGTATCAAATAAGATATATTTTTGTTCAATAAAACTACATTTGTAGATATGGAGGTTTTTATGAATAGTATCGAAATCACTAATTTAACAAAACGCTACAAAGGCGGTATTGTTGCACTTGACAATATCAATTTCTGCGTTGAGCATGGCGTTTTTGGTCTATTGGGGCATAATGGGGCGGGTAAATCCACCTTAATGAAATCATTGGTGACCGTATTGCCTCCCACCAGCGGAACAATTTCGGTCTGTGGCTTTGATACCAAAAGTCAGGGGAATGAAGTGCGGAAGCGTATTGGATATTTACCGCAGGAATTGACAATGTATCCTTCATTGTCCGTTATTGATTTTGTAAGTTATATGGCAGAGTTAAAAGGTGTCTATGATAAAAATTTTGTAAAAAGCGTTTTAGGTCAAGTCGAAATGCTTGCGTTTTCAAAGAGAAAAATTGGTCAGCTCTCCGGCGGAATGAAACGCCGTGTGGGAATTGCACAGGCTCTCGTTGGCAACCCGGAAATCCTCATTATAGATGAGCCTACTGCTGGACTTGATCCAGAAGAAAGAGTTCGATTTCGAGGGGTGTTGTCACGCTTTGCAAAGGATGGAAAAACTGTTTTATTATCAACACATATTGTCGAGGATGTTTATCAGTTATGTGACAAGCTGGCTGTATTACGAAAAGGTCAGCTATTCTACACTGGCACATCGGCCGCGCTTATGGAGCGTGCGGAAGGAAAGGTTAAAATTATATGTTTAGAGAATGAAACACAACTGATCGAACTGCAAAAAAGG
>JAQVYH010000129.1 GCA_029004515.1 Eubacteriales bacterium
TATATTTTAAACCCGACTCGACAAAATGCGTCTGCATTTATAAGTGTAGTTGCAGAAAATAATCCCGAAGTATTTGAAAACCGTGAGACATACTTAAATTATATTGCTACCCGTCCTAATGTTCAAAAATTAGGAGAGCATGGACTATTTGGTATGGAGGATAAAATTATTCTGTCTAAGGTCAAAGAGGAAATTGCAAATCAAAAGTCTGTTATATGGACACCAATTATATCGCTGACGCGCGTGGATGCCGCAAGACTTGGATATGATAATGCTAATGCATGGAAAGACTTAATCCGTTCAAAACAAATGGACATTGCTGAAATATTCAATATACCGCAGGATGAGTTTACATGGTATGCTGCATTCCATAACGAGGGGCATCATCCGCACTTGCATATGATGGTATATGCAAAGGATTCGAGTAAAGGTCATCTGTCTGAATATGGAATAGAAAAGTTTAAATCTTTGATTGCAAAGGAAATATTTCATGATGATATGTATCATTTGTATGATGAAAAGACGAAGGCACGAGAAGAAATATCCGATGAAAGCAAAAAGCAAATCAAAGAAATAATTGATAAAATTAATAAGAATGACTATTCTGATTCAGAAATATGCGACAGACTGATTGCACTTTCCGAAAAGCTGAAAGACTTAAAAGGTAAAAAGACTTATGGATATTTGCCTAAGCCATTAAAAAAAGAAGTGGATGAAATTCTTAAAGTCATGGCAGGTGACGAAAATATATCAAAGCTGTATTCAAAATGGTGTGAGGTGCAAAAAAAGATTGTCGGTATCTATAATGATAAGGATATTGAGTTTTCCAATCTGTGTGACAATAAAGAATTTTATAAAATAAAAAATGCGATTATCAGTGAGGCACAAAAGCTTAACGATAGTCGCATTTTTGATGTTAACGATAAAGAAGATACATCGGAAATAGAAAACACAGGTGAACATGATGAAAATAGTACAAAGGCATATGTACCTCCTGAAAAAAATAGTGGCATAGCTATGAATGCAATGAATTTATTTTGCAGACTTGCATCGATTATTGAAAGTGATACCAATGAAAAAATTGAGGGCTTCCACAAAACTATAGTTGACTCAAAAGTACGCCGCGAAGAGCAAAAGAAGAAACAACAGCTTGGCATAAAAATGGGGTGATAAATGTGAGAATGATGCCAAAGAGGGAAGAAAAAAGATTTACAAACGAGCAGCTTGAAAGAGCAAATAATATAGACCTTGTTGAAATGCTTAAAGGTAAAGGGGAGAAATTAAAAAGAGAAGGCAACGTCTATCGCTGGCAACGATATGACAGTACAGTGATACATAATAACATTTGGTTTAGGCACAGCCGAGAAGTTGGCGGAGGACCAATTCAATTTATGAAACACTTCTATAACATGGATTTTGTTGAGGCTACTAAGTATCTTTTGAACGGTGAAGAAGGGGAGTCTTTTGTTCAAAGCAAGCATCAGAAATATGAAAAACCTGAATTTAAAATACCAAAGCTTTCAAAAAATATGCACAGAACATTTGCATATTTAATTCAAACCCGAAAGATTGATGCAGATATAGTAAGGCATTTTGTAAACGAGAAAAAGATTCAGGAAACAGTAGCATATCACAATGTTGCGTTTTGCGGTTATGATGAATCAGGAATAATGAAACAAATGCATTTGCGTTCGACAATACCTGGCAACAGATTTTTTCTTGATATAGACGGAAGTGATAAACATTATTATTTTCGTCACGAAGGAAGCAGTGAAGAGGTGTTTGTATTTGAAGCGCCAATAGATATGCTGTCGTTTATCACTATGAATAATGATGATTGGCAAGAACATAATTATGTCTGTCTGGGTGGTGTTGCAATAGATGCACTGACCAATATTCTAAATAACAACACACAGATTAAAATAGTTCATCTGTGCGTTGATAATGATGAAGCAGGAGATAAAACCGTCAAGAGAATCGGATATGAGCTGACAGAGAATGGAGTGCTATGGGATAGAATAACTCCAAAGATGAAAGATTGGAACGAAGATTTAGTTGAATTATGTGAACAGAAAAATGAAATAAAGATGGAGATGTGAGGTGATAGAGCTTGAATAATTCTGTAATAGTTTTAATTATTATTGCAACAGTTATGTTTGCATTGATTGGATTTTTAACTGTGTGGAGTGACAGATATTCCATAAATAGTATTAAGAATAAAAAAGTCGGACATGGGCAATACGGTAACGCTCGTTTTGCCACCGAGAAAGAGATAAAAACAATCTACAAGCTTGTACCATACGAGCCGAAGAAATGGCGTGAATCGAAAGGAAATAAGGAATTACCGCAAGGAACTGTGATAGGCACAAGAAAGATTGGCGGTAAGCTGTATGGGGTTGTTGATCCGGGAGATGTACATACCCTTATGATAGGTGCCGCAGGTGTTGGTAAAACTGCATGCTTCTTGTATCCAAATCTTGAATATGCATGTGCATCAGGAATGAGTTTTTTGTCAACGGATACAAAAGGTGATTTGGCGCGAAGCTATGGTAACATATGCAAGGCCTATGGTTATAATGTTTCGGTTATTGATTTAAGAAATCCAATCAGAAGCGATAGCTTTAATATGCTGTCAATGGTTAATAAGTATATGGATTTGTACAACGAAACAAAAGCACTGTCAGATAAAGCGAAGGCTGAAAAATATGCAAAGATAACAGCTAAGACAATTATATATTCGGGTGAGGGAGATTCATCAAGCTACGGTCAGAATGCATTTTTTTATGATGCAGCAGAAGGACTTTTGACTTCGGTAATATTAATTGTATCAGAGTTTTGCCGACCGCAGGAGCGGCATATTATTTCGGTGTTCAAACTAATTCAGGATTTATTGGCACCTACGAATGAAAAAAAGCAGAAGCTGACGCAATTCCAAATACTCATGAATCAGCTTCCTGATGCACATAAAGCTAAGTGGTTTGCAGGAGCGGCACTTAACACTTCCGAACAGGCAATGCAGTCTGTTCTATCAACAGCATTGTCAAGACTAAATGCGTTTTTGGATTCTGAAATGGAACAGATTTTGTGCTTTGATACGGCAGTTGATGCAGATAAATTCTGCAAAACAAAATCAGCAATATTTATTATTATGCCGGAGGAAGATAACACAAAATATTTTCTTGTGTCACTTATAGTTCAGCAATTATATAGGGAAATGCTTGCCGTTGCAGATGAAACAGAAGGAAAACTTAAAAACAGAGTTATGTTTTATCTTGATGAGATTGGAACAATTCCAAAAATTGATTCGGCAGAGATGATGTTCTCAGCAGGACGTTCGCGTAGAATTTCTATCATTGCAATTATACAATCTCTTGCACAACTTGAAAAAAATTATGGCAAGGAAGGCTCAAGTATAATAATAGATAACTGTCAGTTAACCGTATTTGGTGGCTTTGCGCCAAACTCGGAAACGGCTGAAGTAATGAGTAAAAATCTTGGAGAACAGACAATCCTTTCGGGTTCTGTCACGCAATCAAAGGCTAATGGTTCGAAGTCATTACAGATGATGTCGAGATCGCTTATGACGGTGGATGAACTTAAAACGATGCCTAAATTTCATTTTATTGTTTCAAAAACAGGTGCAAATCCTATGAAAACTAAACTGGATTTATTCTTCCGTTGGGGCATCGAACTAAACGATGAATATATGTCAGATAAAAATGAAGTCCGTGAGGTTTTCTATGCAGGAAGACGAGAAGTTTTAGAAGAAATTCGTAAAAAGCATGGAATAAAAAATGAAGATTTTTCGGAAAAATCAGACAAAGAAAGCTCCGGAGAAGGTATGGAAATAGCTCCTGCAAGAAGAAAAAATGTTGTGAAGGAGGATATAAGAGTTGGAACAGGTCACCACAAAGCAAATCAAAGTTAAAGAATTATATATGTCAGATGTGCCTCCGAGAGCCTGTAGTGTTTATTTGTATCTGTATCAGCGATGTTATAACAAGGACTCCTGCTTCCCTGCAATATCAACAATCTGCTCAGACACAAAGCTATCCCGAAGCACTGTAAAAAGAGCATTAAATGATCTGGAAGCGGCCGGATTTATACGGCGCACATCAAGATATAGAGAGAATAAAGGACAAAGCAGTAATCTCTATACTTTGGCAGAATAAAAAAGTTAGTTTTCGAAAACGCAATCGGTCTGTCCTTTTTGAGAACCGGGGGGAGGTTCATCATGAACCTCCATGAAGACTAAACTTTAATATTCGGGTTATTGGGAAAAGAAATATTATATATAACGTGAGGTAGAATATGAACAAAGAAAGAATCAAGTATTTATATAAACTTGCATTTACGGATTTATTAACAGGGTTTAAAAATCGTAATGCGTATGAGGAAAAACTAAAAGTGTACATAAGGCAGCCCGAATTACTTAAAGGTGATTCGGTTGTTGTGATTGATATTGATGGGCTAAAACAAATAAACGATACATACGGTCACCACTCCGGTGATGAAGCAATAAGAACAATAGGAGATGGTATAATAAAATCATTTAGTAATAAAAATTTTTGCTGTCGTAAC
Organism: Eubacteriales bacterium; assembly: GCA_029004515.1. Taxonomy (GTDB): domain Bacteria; phylum Bacillota; class Clostridia; order Monoglobales; family UMGS1388; genus UMGS1388. The sequence goes on from JAQVYH010000129.1 coordinate 4,582, forward strand.
GGCGGAGATGAATTTGCTTTGTTTATGGCAATATACCCAAAACGATTTTAGATTTCAAACACTACGTCAATCTGAAAAGTCATATTGTTGAATATCCGCTGACGGCTTCTATTGGTTACGCTCGATCTGATAAAAACAAGGATATAACCGTAGATGGTTTGATGAAGAGGTGTGATAGACTAATATACCTAAAAACATGAGGCGCGAGCGATGAGAAAAATAATACACCGAAATTTGAGAACGCAAAAATATTTTATAAATTTGAATAAATGTTTTTGTGAAACTATTGAAAAAAACGCCCCAATATGTTATAATTTTACTTGTGAAAATATAATTATATGAGGTGTAAAGTCATGTCAGTGAGTTATAAAAGATTGTGGAAGCTATTGATAGATAGGGACCTGATGAAAAAAGATCTTGCGAAAATGGCAAATGTCAGCAATTACTCTTTAGCAAAAATGGGGCATGGAGAAAATATGACAACAGATGTACTTGTTAGAATATGCAAAGCACTCGACTGTACAATGGATGATATTATGGAAATTATAGACGACTGATTTTTGCCATAAGGAGCAGAGTATTTTGAATAAGCGAGAAGAAGCAATTGAATTTTGCAAAACATTTGAGGATGTGTATGAAGACTATCCTTTCAAAGATGATAATTGGACGGTTATGCGTCATAAGAAAAACAAGAAATCCTTTGCATACATTTATGAATGAGATATTTGCACAAAGAAGGGATTAACATAAATTTCCAACAAACTTATAATGTATCGTAATATCACGGTATTTTTGGTTGCCGATAATCTGTCTTTCGCCGATTTCAATATAATCAATAAGTTCAAGTAACATTTCACGGTCAAGCAGTTCGATAGTTACACATTTTTTGATTAAATCAATCCATCGTGAAATATTACGCTTATCCTGTTTGTTGGCTTCAAGCTTTTGCTTTAATTTGGATTTTAACTCTTGCTTTTCTATTAGTTCAAACTCGTATTTGGGGCATAGACTTGCAAATACAGAATCAGAAATTTTGCCCATTACCTTATCCTCATAAAGCGATTGTATCAGCTTGTCAAGCTCTGCAAGGCGTTGACTTGTTGACTTCAAAAGCGAAGTATCATTGGAAATCTGCAAATGACAATCCTTATCCTTCTGCGATATGATTTGGTTAACCAAGCTTTCTTCGTCAACGGTAATCATTTCAGCATATTTACGAATATCATCTTGGATAACCTCCAAAAGTCTATTTTCG
>JAQVYH010000130.1 GCA_029004515.1 Eubacteriales bacterium
CACTTCATGAAAATAACATTATTGCTGATGTAATAATATTAGACCCCCCAAGAAAAGGTTGCGAGATGCACGTATTAGACACAATAATAAATATGTCACCTAAAAAGATAGTTTATGTTTCATGTAACCCTCAAACATTAGCTAGAGACATAAAAATACTAGAAAATGGCGGCTATAAACTAAACAAAGTCCAACCTGTAGACCAGTTCCCTTGGACATTGCACGTTGAGTGCGTGATTCTGATGCAGAATTGTGGTATAGCGGGCAAAAAATAGAGTTTGACCACAACATATAGTGGTTTGAAGGCAAAAAAGGGGTCAAAATCGGAGCAAAAAATGCACGATTTTGACCCCTATTTTTTGCAAAAAATACTGATGCAGAAGCCGAATTTTTAGATACACCCTTAAAATAATGCTCAAAAAGATAATAATTTATAGTGAGAAGAGTTGCCATATGGTAGCTCTTTTTCTATGTTATAAAGCATGGTCGATTTACCTATTCTGATAACTCATAGTAAGTTGTTTGTAAAGTGTCATTTATTTTTGAATCTTTTAATCCAACAAAATACATGTAAAACAGTTTGATGTAGTTGTAAATAATAAGAGTAATTATAGAATAATTTGAAAAAAATTTACAATCATACATTGAAATATATATTGATGGTAATACTGAATATAGTGGATTTGCTCCAAAATCTTTTTATGGGCAGGTCTTTTATATGGTTGATATAAGAACCTTATTGAGATATCAATTTCTATACTAAAACATGAAATGAAAAAAGAATAACATCTAATATAAAGAAATAAATCACTCTCCTTAATTATAGTTAAAAATAGTAAATTAATAAAATAGGGTTGACAAATAAATAAAAGTAAGATAATATGAGTATATGAACAACTATTCATATAAGTGCATTAGGAGGTAAACAAATGGACAATCCAAAAGATGAAATTTTTAATAAAAGAATTCAGGATAAAATATATACACTGTTTAGTACGATGGCATATCCGGTACGGATTCGCATTCTGAACCTCTTAAGCACCGGAAAATATACTGTAATGGAAATTGCAGAGCAAATGGATATGACACAAAGTGCTGTTTCTCATCAGCTTAAATTGTTGAGAGAATCAAATTTGGTTAAGTTCGTTAAGGTTGGAAACAAAAAATACTATGAGCTTGCCGATGAACACATTTATGAAATTTACAGACTTGCAGTTGAGCACGTTAAGGAGGAAATGAATTATGAGTAAACAAGAACATAAAGATCACAATCACGACCATGGTCGCGGACATGAGGACCATAATCACGGCGGGAAAACTGCTGTAATAATGTTTTTTATAGGATTGGCAGCATTTATTGGAGCATATTTTGTCGACAACGAAACCTTAAATATTGTACTAAACATAATTGCTCTGGTAACAGCGGGTTATCATATTATCATTGAAGGAGTGCTTGATACTTTCAAGCAATCGATTAAGTCCAAAAGGTTTAAGCCGAATATTCACTTGTTAATGACGTTAGCAGCTATTGGTGCTTTGATCATCCGGGAATATCATGAAGCATCCATGTTGATTCTGATTTTTGCCGGAGCTCACTTTTTAGAAGAATATGCTGAAGGCAAAAGCAAAAAAGAAATTACAAATTTATTGAAACTTAATCCTACAAAAGCACGTTTGTTAAAAGAGGATGGCAGTGAAGAAGAGGTTGATGTTTCGGTGTTAAAGGTTGGAGACAGACTCCGTGTCTTAAACGGAGATCAGGTACCAACGGATGGAATTATTTTGACAGGTGAAACTTCAATAGATCAGTCAGCTATTACAGGTGAGAGCATCCCGGTTGAAAAGAAGACTGGAGATAATGTTTTCGGTAGTACAATGAATGGATTGGGCAGTTTTACAATGGAAGTTACAAAAGATTCAAGTGATACGGTGTTTTCGAAAATCCTGCAGCTGGTAAGTCAAACTCAATCAAACATTTCAAAAACAGCTGTAATGATTAAAAGAATTGAACCTGTGTATGTAACAATAGTATTAATACTTGCACCAATTTTTTACTGGCTTGGCACATCAGTCTTTGCATGGAGCTCACAAGAAAGCTTTTATAGAACAATGGTATTTCTTATTGCTGCATCACCATGTGCATTAGCAGCAACAGATATTCCGGCGACATTATCTGCGATAAGTAACTTAGCTAAACGTGGAGTATTGTTTAAAGGCGGTTCCTACCTTTCAAATCTGTCAGATTTAGGAGCAATTGCATTTGACAAGACAGGAACTTTAACTCAAGGTGAACCTGCTGTTACGGATATATTCTTTGATTCATCAGTTGGAGAAGATTCAAAACAAAACTATCTTGATATTATTGCTTCAATGGAAAAGAAATCAAATCACCCTCTTGCTGATGCCATTATAAAGCATCTTCCGGAAGCAAAAGATTTGGATCTTGATGTGGAAAATCTTGTAGGAACCGGTTTAGTTGCGAACTACAGTGGAACTGATTACAAAATTGGCAAGCCATCATCTTACAAAGCCGTTTCAAATGGGATTAAGCAACATACAGAAGAATATGAGAGCAACGGAAAAACTGTTGTATACTTTGGAGTAAATAATACTGTTGCAGCACTGGTCGCAATTCAAGATATTCCAAAAGAAACAGCGAAAAATGCAATTAAATATTTCCAGAATGAAAATATTCACACAGTAATGATTACCGGAGATGCGGTTAAAACAGGGCAAGCTATAGGGAAATCTTTAGGGATTGACGAAGTAAAAGGAAATGTTCTGCCTGAAGATAAGTCACGTATCATAACTGAATTAAAAAATAAATACAATGTTGTGGCAATGGTTGGCGACGGCGTGAATGATGCTCCGGCGTTAGTTACGGCAGACATAGGTGTAGCCATGGGAGAAGGAACTGATATTGCAATTGATGTAGCGGATGCAGTCCTTATGAAAAATGACTTGAATCGACTTGCATATACACATAAAGTTGCTAAAAAACTGAGAAAAATTGTGTGGCAAAATATTGCGTTCTCAATGCTGGTCGTTGTTGCATTAATAACTATGAATATCATTGGAGTTATGAATATGTCGTTTGCTGTTTTAATACATGAAGGAAGTACATTGGTTGTTATTGTAAATGGATTAAGACTATTACGGAATACTTTCAGCTCTTAACTAAACAACCGATTTAATATAAGAAATAAATTTACTGTATTTATCAATTGAATAAAATATCCAAAAAGCACTAAGATGTTAGATTTTAGTGCTTTTTTGTTTTCAGAAAGGAGAAGACATGTTAATAAAATATAAGAAAAACAAAAGAATTGCTTGTTACGATTCTGATAGCCTTGTATCTGGTAACAAGGCTAAGGTAGAACCACGACCACACGGACCATTTTTAAGTTGTGGAGATTGCACGTATCCTTCTCATGGCTTTATGTGCTATAGCTCAGAGGGAGACTGTCTAAGAACCTATATGAAAAAAATAAATCAGAGAAAGGAGAAAATAGAATGATATATGCTTTGTTTTCAAATCAGCGGACAGACCTACCACCATTCTCTGTATGGTTAGTCAATGGGCTGGCACAGCATATTAAACAACTGCATGATAAGGGAAATATTCTGCCTATAGAGTAATGATAAATGCTAAATTTGAGGATATTAGCCTTGAAGATGCTCTTAACCTATCCTATCAAACTGAGACACTTTCTGTTATTAGGGAAGCAACTACAACTGCAGATTATGTACGGCACATACTCTCGAAATATTGCATCGAATGTGAAAAGGATTTATTTGAAAGTGCTGATTTGTATCATTATGGCAAAAAGCTTATAGAGGAAAAAGGTGCAGTGCTTACAGAGTATGGTGTTCTGTGGTCACTGACTGGCTAAACTATGGATCAATATCTTCAACTCCTGACCATAATTAGGTATGGAAATGAAATAACAAATTCTTTATTAATCTTTATATAGCTTTCTGTCAACATCTGTGGCATTGTGTTGTACTTGAAGGAGGTGCATATAATGGAGTCATGGAAGGAATCTCTGCAAGTTGCATTGAACGAAAGATTTGATTCGGCATTTGCCGAGCTGACAGAATCTAATGCCGATGTTCAGAAAGCTGTAAAGCAACAGTTGGATACATCAGCTTTAGTAAAGAATCATCCGAAATATGATGATGAGCTGAAACAGATGGTGGACTCATACTTTGAAGCAGTGCAGCTTTTATTAGGCGAGTACAGCCGACATTTATACATCCAAGGAGCCAAGGACTGTGTGACAGTACTAAGGGAGCTTGGCGTAATTAAGTAGTACAGGCAATGATGTCTGTGCTTTTTTAGACTCTATAATTAAAACAAGGCCGTTTCCCCAGACAGGAAGCGGTCCTGTTTTTTGTGAACTTTTGCTATGCCTTTCTTTTGAGGGAAACGACCCGAAAGGAGGCAAAGATGCTAAAGGAGCAACTTGCAAAATATCTGTACCGCTACCACCATGGTGCAGAAAATGCTGCTATAAGCAAGACATTGGAAAGTGAACTTAATATTTCAAGTCGTGAGCTGCGTGACCTTGTTAATGCACTTCGGTGTGACGGTATACCTATTGCCAGCGACCAAAGCGGATATTATTATGCAAAAACAGAGAAGGAAGTGCGAATGACCATCCGGCATATGAAAAATCGTATTGTCGGAATAAATACTGCTATTTCCGGTCTGAAGCGTTCTCTCACGGCATTTGATGATACGCAGCAGATGCGCTTACCATTGGAGGGAGGTGATGACCTCTGAATAGCTTTATGTCGTGGATCGGTGGAAAGAAAGCTCTGCGTGATCTGATTGTTACCCTATTTCCTCTCTACTATGAAAGGTACATTGAGGTTTTCGGAGGTGGAGGCTGGGTGCTGTTTCACAAGCCGCCCGGAAATGACTTTGAAGTCTACAACGATTTTAACGGCTTGCTGGTCAATCTATATCGTTGCGTACGGGAAAAACCTCAAGAGCTAATTAATGCCCTTTCATATTGTCTCAATTCCCGTGAGGATTTTGAGATTGTAAGAAATGCCCTTTCACGTGATAGTCCCGCTTCCGATGTACAAAAGGCGGCATGGTTCTATCAGCTGATTCGATATAGCTATGCATCGGGGTTAACCAGCTTTGGAAGTCAGCCACATGATATGCGCAGCAATTTTCCTATTATTGAGCAGGCCCACAGAAGGCTTGCTAAGGTGGTTGTTGAAAACAAGGATTTTGAGAAACTGATTAAGCAGTATGACCGCCCTGTAAGCTTTTTCTATTGTGATCCTCCATACTACATGACAGAAGGATACTACAAAAATGTCGGTGAAGAGGGCTTTACAGAAAGAGACCATATTCGTTTGAGAGATATACTGATGCAGATAGAGGGCAAATTTCTGCTTTCATATAATGACTGCGAATTCATAAGAAATCTATATTATGCTCCAAATATTCAGGTAGAAGCCTTTACGAGGATAAATAATATCAAGCAGCGTTATGATAATGGGGCGCAGTTTCCTGAAATCCTTATAGCCAATTATGATATGCATGAAAGAGAGAAAAATGCTCCGTCTCAGCTTAATCTGTTTGACGAGAGCAATATTAATATTTAGGAGGATCAATATAATGAAATCAAAAAAGAATAGTCATACCGTTATTCTTCCCGACTATGCATGCGAGAAGGCAGGCTTCACAGCGGAAGATACATTGGAGCTTTAT
>JAQVYH010000131.1 GCA_029004515.1 Eubacteriales bacterium
TCAAGCCCGGGAGCATAAATCCAAAATTCTGGTTTAATTCAAATTGCACAGTAAAGTTTGCTTTATTGTCTTCACTGTATCCGGACAGAGTCGAAGCATACGGATTGTAGTAAAGGTCGTAAGATGTCCCTGACCCTGCCTTTTCCGACATGGGAGCATTACCAAATAGTGGATGTTTTACCCATGAACGCATACTTTGGGGAAAGACTGCCGGAAACATTACGGGATTGGCTTTCAGCATGCTTTTGAATACATCTCCGCCTGTATATACACCGTTACCGTTAGCCGGGCCGCTTAAATCATCAAATAGCCCGTTAACCCTAACCGAGGCATTTGTTGTTTTAGTGAGTTTAAGGTCGATATTCGATCTGATTTCGATACTGGAACTTTGCACATTGGTTTCGAAATCATTCGCTTTGTGCGATCTTAGCATACCGTTATCGAAGCGGTAAGATGCAGATAAGTAATATTTGGCAATATCTCCACCTCCGGAGGCATTCATATTCACACGATGATTGACTGTATTATCCCTTATCATAATATCTTTCCAATTGTTGTTTGGATATAGATATTCATTGGCTCCGGCCTTTGTTTTTTCTATCTTTTTAAAGTCATATACCCGTTGCCCGCCCCTTGTCATCGAAGCTTCGTTGGCCAGATTCATATAGGTAATATTGTCGGCTATATTGTAGCCTTTGGCATTGCTGGATAGCGATGCTTCGTAGCGAACATTAAATTTGGTTTTTCCTTCAAAGCCATTTTTTGTAGAAATGAGTATAACTCCGTTGGCTCCCCGGCTACCATACATAGAAGTAGCTGTTGCATCTTTCAGTATGGAAAAGCCTCCAATATCGTCGGGCTGTATCCGGGCCAGTTCGGTGGTGGTTGATTCTATTCCATTGATTAATATCAGTGGATCTACCTTACCAGTCCCGAACGACCCTACTCCACGTATGAAGAAAGTAGCATTGTCGCGCCCAGGTTCTCCAGAGGTTTGATAGCTGATAAGACCGGCTACACGCCCCGACAACATACTGGTAAGGTTACTGGTTGGGCCTTTCAATTCTTTTGGTTTCAATGTTGAGACCGACCCTACCATTGTTGTTTTCTTTTCTTTACCCCATGCCGTAACCACTACTTCATCCATCATTTGCGAACTTATTGCCAATTGTATATTGAAGTTAGCTTGGTCTCCAACAAGTATTTCCTGAGGTTCATAACCCACATAGGTAACAGATAGTATATCAATGCTTTTTACATTTAGGCTGAATGATCCATTCACATCAGTAAACGTACCTGTTGTCGTATTCTTTATTGATACGGTTGCTCCAACAATAGGATCTGAATTTTCATCAACAACCTTCCCTTTGATCTTCTTAATAGAAGAGCTTTCTAAATTGCTTTGTGCATTTACTCCAACGGGTGCTAACAACACCAAAAGGATAGCAAGCAAGCAAATTTTACAGAGTAAATTTCTTTCAATTTTCATAGTTGATTTGGTTAATATTAAATAATTTATTTTTGACTTTCATTCGTCTATGTTAACTTTTTTAATTTATCTATTTTGATATTTATTGCTTTCAACACTTCCCAGCACTGATATAATCCGTGCGGACATGAAAGTATCCTTGAAATGTTGCCATGTATAATCATGCATTTTTCGAACCATGTCAAGCATTCTTGCGAACCGTATTCTCTTACCGGCTCGCAAGTAAGAGGACACCGATTCTATTTTAGACAACAGGCTCGATGTCTCCATTACAGACTTTTTGCCTTCGATGCAAGGAGATATAAATGTGGGTAGTCCGTTCAACACACCCTTACACTGTTTGCCCATAGAGTGAAAAGCATTTATTGCTCCTTTGATTTTTCTGCTGATTTCTCCACCTATATACCATCCGCCGAAACTTGTATGTTTTTCACCATGTTTTTTTACACACCTCTTCTATCACATATTTATTATGCTCTATTTCGGAGGTCAGATCGCCCGTATCCCAATACTCTCCTGAATCATAAAACCCGAAATAAAACTTTATATCATGTTTTTGAGTCAAACGCAGATACACATACACCAAATCGACAGAAGGCACAGGACATCCTTTTTCAACAAATATTCGGAAGGATATGTGATACACTTACGGTATCTCGAACGAATCATGATAACAGTATCGATACCAATATTTTTCATGTAACGGGAATCGAGCTCCCACTCTCGTTCACCCCAATTTTGATGTTGTATATCGTGTGACATTTCGTCCTAAATCTACCTGAGATACGGAGTCCGTTTACCTTTGGCAGTATCAGGTTGTTCTCAATAGAGTAATCTGCCCTCAAAGCATCGCTACTAGTTGGTGATTTCTCTCTGCAAGCAACCATAGCAGGTAGAGACATCGCCGAAAATCTAGCGACTGTCACTTTTTTAATAAGATCTCTGCGTTCTATTGGTTTCATATTCATATAATATTAAGCTATTATTTACTTGTCATTTACTTAAAACTCATACATCCCTCTAACAAGATGAAAGGATTTGGGTCTTTTGCAATAATAAATTAACTATCGGGTATTTAAGTTACTTATTTATTTAAGGTTTAACGATAAGATATTTCATCATATATCTCCACACAATATTATAAAATATTTCACTATTATCCAATCGTTTAATGAAATATTTAAAAATAAAGTGCTTTTTTAACACTATTATTAGATATGGCTAAAAGAGGGATAAAGATAGATACGAATACTATTTTTCTCATCATCCTATTTTTTTTCTCTAATGTTTGGATTAATTTTTCAAAGAAAGTTCTTCCAACACTTTCCAGCATTGATATAAACCTCTTGGCACGTGAAAACATCCTTTCCATTTCCCTCCTTTAAGGGGTAAGAGTACTTCTCCCCTGCGATTGAGATAACCAAACCATTCGGAATGTTCATTATCTTTAAAATGGCTCCAAGTATAGTCATGTATCTTTTCGAACCACGCTAAACACTCTTTCGAACCTGTTTGATTATATCCTTTTAGCAAAGTAATAAGAGTTTCTACATGTACCCACCAAAGCTTCTGATCCCATTCCAATTGTTGAGTTGGACGATTAAGCCTGTCGACGAAGTAGAAAATTCCTCCATGTTCTTTATCCCATCCATACTCTATCATGGTCAAAGTAATTTTTACTGCTTTGTCTGCTAGTTCAGGGCGACTTAGTCGTTTAGCTAAATCCATAATAAACCACATAGACTCTATGGCATGACCAGGATTTACAAGTCTTCCATCAAATGTATCTGATAGCGAACCATCCGTTTCTATATTCTCTACGATGATACCACCTAGTTCTGGACGATAAAACTCTTCCAATACTGTATGGATACAGTCATCAATAAGTTTGTTGAGCACTTTGGCATCTAGAAGATGTTCAATCTCTAATGCCAGGTTGCAAAGGATCATCGGCAGTGCAAAGTTCTTCAGATTTCTAGTTCCAGGATAGGTCTTGTCCCACTTATCTTTTGGATTTTCGACCTTAGATAAGATAATCTCGAATGTCTTTAGAGCAATATCTGCATACTCGTCCTTTCCTGTAGCTTTGCTCAGTTGCCCAAAGGCAATAGTGGCAAAAGTGTACGAAAATATGTTATACGGTTCCACTAGCGGATTGCCCTGACGATCAAGAGAGAAATACCAATTGAAATCCCCGTCGTGACCATATTTCTTAAGAAACTCAGCCCCATGTATAGCGCAATCGAGCCATTCCTGCTTTTTCTCTACATTATTATACATCAAGGCAAACATCCATACCTCACGGCCTTGCAGCCAGATGAATTTGTCGGTATCGAAGACAGACCCATCTCTTTCCAGACATGTAAAATAACCACCATATTGCTTGTCTACAGAATGGTCGAGCCAAAATGGAAGAACATTCTCCAATAACTCATTTTTATACAAATCTCTCAAACTTTCAATGTTCATATCAATTTATTTTATATTAATCTTCTTTTCCCAATATTTTTCTATTTCTTCCAACGACTTTCCGGTTGTTTCCGGAACAAATCGCCACATAATATACATATATGGAATGCACATTACAGCAAAGAGAATAAATGTTCCGGCAGGTGTCAAGTTTTCTAACAACCATGGTGTCAGTTGTCCAATAAGATATGTACCTATCCACAGTGACAGGCCGGCAACAGACATGGCCAGTCCACGAACTTTCATAGGATACATTTCGGAGAGAAGTACAAATATGACAGCACTGATGGATATAGCACAACTGAATATATAACCCATAAAAAATATAAGGAGCAGTATGCTTGGAAGGCCTATCTCATCGCCTTTCAGGAAATAAAACCCAATAAGCATGAGGAATGCAATCATTGCCGACACACCATAGTATATAAGTTTTTTACGGCCTACTTTGTCGATAATAAATACGGCTATTACCGTAGCAACCATATTTGCCAACCCTACCATAACCTGATAGAAGAGGGAATCGCCACCAGACAGTCCATTGTTTTCGAAGATAGTCGGTCCGTAATATAGCACAGCATTGACTCCCATGAATTGCCCTAATATGGCAATGGCACAGCCTATAATTACAGCTTTTAATATACCTGGCTTGAAGAGTATCCGCCAATCTGATTTATTTTCTCCGGCATTTAATACTACTCTTTTTGTTTTGCTCACTGCCAGAGCAACAGCTTCAAGGTTGCCATATATTCTTAATAAGGTTTTGCTTGCTAGTTCTTCTTGCCTCCTGAGTATCAACCAACGTGGGCTTTCCGGAATAAAGAAGATGGCAAATAAGAATAATAATGCCGGTATGACTGCCATGCCAAGCATACTACGCCATACTTCAGTATAAAATATTCTATTCATAACAGGAGAAGAAAGCAACTCTGCTCCGTCTGTAGAATAATTTAATAATGCAAAATTAATGAGATAAGCCCCTAGGAAACCAATAGTTATAGCCAATTGATATAAAGCCACAAGGCTACCTCTGTATTGTGCTGCCGATACTTCTGATATATATAGTGGCGAAACAATTGATACTACGCCTATCCCCATTCCTCCGATAATCCGAAAAATGACTAATTGGTTGAAGGTGCTGCTAAATGCACATCCAAAGCCGGAAATGGCAAATAATACAGCAGATAATATCAATATTTTTTTACGACCGAATTTATCACTAAGCATACCTGCACACATGACGCCCAGTATAGAACCTGTCAAAGCGCAGCCAACATACCAGCCCTGGTCGATTGTACCCAGATTGAACTGAGCCGATACCTGAGAGATAGTCCCTGAGATGACAGCCGTATCGTAGCCAAAAAGATATCCACCCAAGGCGGCGACAAAGGCTAAAAAGAGAGTATATTTTAAATTAATTCTCTGTTTCATTATTTATAATTATTGTATGGCAATAGCAGTAACAAGACTTCTCTGCACACCGTTTCCACTTGGCTTAATTGTTTCTTTTCCATTAATGAGCATACAAGACGAACCGCCTCCATCGAGATTTATAGCATCTACACAGCCTAAAGATTTCAGAATACTGGCTACTTCACTAGTTGAAAATCCCGGGGTATCGGGTGTAATATTTCGACCTT
>JAQVYH010000132.1 GCA_029004515.1 Eubacteriales bacterium
TTATGGCAGATACATCCTTTCGGTGAGGGCAACACCCGTACAACGGCGGTATTCACTATCAAGTATCTGCGCACTTTCGGCTTCGATATTAGCAACGAAACTTTTGCCAACTATTCGTGGTACTTCCGCAATGCACTTGTTCGTGCCAACTATAACAACTTGCCTAAAGGAGTCTTTGCGACAACGCAATACCTTGAAGCCTTCTTCCGTAATCTGATTTTAGGCGAGAAGAATGAACTAAAGAATAGATATCTGCATATTAAAGCAGCTACAGATGGTGCTCAAAGTGCCAAACATTATGTTTCAAAGAGCCAAAATGGCACTTTGAATTGCACTTTAGAAGAGTTGGCACTTATTAATTTCATCAAAAAGAAGCCACAAGCAACACAAAAAGAGATAGCTGTTCATATAGGTAAATCTGAGCGAACGGTAAAGCGTATGACTATCCGTTTGTCGGAACAAGGCATTATTGAACGTAAAAATGGGCGTCGCAATGGTTACTGGGAGATAGTAAAAAAGGATATGCCCGATAAAACTACGCAACATGAGTGAGATAAACAATATAGATGAGCTAAGTAAGAAGAAGGCCTACGGTCTTTTTGATAGCATAATCTTGCAAACGGTTGAGCCTGGTAACATTAAATGCCTACAAACAGATACATACTTACCTGTTTGGAGGACTTTATGACTTTGCAGGGCAGTTACGCACGAAGAACATTTCGAAGGGTGGGTTTACCTTTGCTAACTGTATGCACTTCCCTGAAACGTTGCAGACCATTGAGCGAATGCCCGAATACAGTTTGTTGTAATAAAACTCTAAAAATAGGCTACGTGATACTAGAATATTTAGATTTCGTCCCATTTGATAGAAAAATGCAAATTAGCGTATTTCTTTTGTAAAAAGTATTTTTATGTCAATTTATTTTTATAGATTTACATAATATATTCATGATTAACCTGGATAACCGAAAATAATAAATTAATGGGAAAGTTAATTGATGTAGATTTACTCTTAAAATTTGGCTCAGAAGAGAATATGAAAAAGCTTTTAAAAGGAGAAGTTTACTTAAGCACGCTTAAAAGTTTTAAAGAATCAGATGATCCTGAAAGAGGTGACTGTTGTGAAGGTGACATTTATATAGAGCATTTTGATGAAGAAAACACTTCTATTTTTATCAATGACAAAGAAGTTAAGGCGAAAAACATAGAACTTTCTGTTTCTGATTGCTTGAATCAAAATGTGTTTTGTCTATATGCTGTTAAAAATGAAGACGCTGTGAGAAATCTTAAGGATGGACATTTAATAATTGATACAAGAGATTTTGATGCGTTTAATAAAAATGATAATGGTGCTTCTTGTGTTGCTATACAGGCTATCCCTGAATTTTTAAAAAGAGTTGAGAATTCCATTAAACAAATGGGCCTGAAATATGAAATAGAGTTGGTTTACTATTATGAAAACACGTACAATGGGAAGTTAACGCCGTTTATGAAACGTGATAGGTATAGTTCCCAAAAAGAATTTAGAATTTGGGTTAAAAACACCCAAAATGAGCCATTAATTTTAAATATCGGAAATATTAGTGATATAGCTAGCTTTATACCTTCTCAATCAGAGATAAGAGTAACATATGGGAAATTGAAATGATTAGTCGATTTGTATTTACCCCCTTGTGTATGGCACTTTCAACGTCTGTGAATACATTTAAAAACACAATCAGATTCCTCTGTACATTATTAGTCTTTTCCTCTATTTTGAATAAAGATGAATAAAATCATATAGAGAAATGTACAAAATATTGAAAATAACATTACATTTGCAGGAATCGAAAACCATGTGACAAATTTCAGTTGAATGACAACGATAAAGTTTGTTATATGGAATGACTATGAAAAGACAATAAGCAGATATAAACTATTAAGAGAGAAAAGCCTCTTCGTCTAAAGATTCGCAATATCTGTGGAGATGAAACCATTTACGGTATTATCTAAGAAAGTACTAGTAGTTTACTAACTGATCATAATATAAGAAAATATGGATCTAGACTTGTTAATTTCTTCTGGCCATGATATAAGAGAAGGTTTACGGTATGTTCCTTCTCCGAGTGGTGTTAATAGAATGTATAAAGTTTATACGTTAAGTGACTCGCAAGGGTACTATTCATGGGTTTCACTATGCTTACAATTCTTGGAAAGAAATTTTGATGGCCTTTGTATTCAAAGATTCAAAGAGGGTATGAAACAATTTGAAGATCGTCATAATTATCCCCCTCAGCCATTAGAGAAAATGATAGGTGTATTGGAAAGTTGTAAACTTATGAATGAATTATCACAACAGAGTGAGGGAGGGAATTCTGATCTAATAAAACTTATTGAGCGTGATCATAAAAAATATAATGAAATTAGCCCTAAAGAGTATAATTCTAATGAGGATATAGCACTATATTTGAAGTGGTATGAAGAGTCTTTATCTTTATTTATACAATACTTTCCATCTGATAATGAAGACTTATTAAAATTTAGAAGTGTTGATAATTCAGTTAACGGATTTGGGCTTCGAGATAATTACAATGGAATTCATGCATCGTATTTCGTAATGATGAATCAAATTAAACGGGGAAAACCTCTACTTGAAGGAGCAAATAATACAGAACAGAAAAAGAAGTCCCCCTTACTCTTTATTAGTCACTCATCTAAAGATATAGAGTTTGTTGAGCCTTTTGTTGAATTGTTGCAGAGTATAGGATTCAACAAAACAAATATGTTTTGTAGTTCAATTGCTGGATTTGGAATTAGCGAGGGGAATGATATATATGAGACTCTTAAGGAAAAATTCCAAGAAAATAATATTTATGTTGTCTTTATTTTGTCTGATAATTACTATAATAGTCCTGCCTGTCTTAACGAAATGGGGGCAGCATGGGTTTTACAAACTGACTACTCTTCTGTGTTATCCCCAGGATTTAATGTGCCAAGTATAAAAGGAGCTATAAATCCTAATAAACTGGCAATCGTTATCGATGATGACAGAAGGGTACATAGTATTCTAAACGATTTTAGAGATAATATGATGGAGAGATTTGGATTAGAAGACAAAAATGGACATACAGTTTGGGAAACCTCAAGAGATAAGTTTCTGTCAAAAATTGAAAAAGTATAGGTTGTTTTTGGAATATGATAAAGAGATGTTAAGCCATTCCTTGGCGATAACATCTAAAATATTTTCTAATCAATACTACTCAAATTGAGGAAACTTATTTGTATTGTGCAAATGTAAGTTGTTGGTATTGAGTAGCAGATACTTTGAGGAAGTGAACAAAAAAGGATATTATTATCAGACATGGCATTGAGGCGAGGGAAGGAGAAAAAAATTATTAAACGTTTGAAAAGATAAGGACGATGAGTAAAAATTATTGTGTGAGTTGTGGTATGCCTTTGAAGCGTGATCCGCAACATGGTGGAACCAATGCAGATGGCACTCGAAGTGAGAAATATTGTAGCTATTGCTATCAGGACGGACGATTTACATACGAATGTGACGATGTGAAAGAGTTTCAAGAGTTTTGTCGTAAGAAGATGATAGAAGGTGGTCATTCTCGCTTTATGGCCTGGTTGTTTACTCGTGGTATGAAGCGATTGGAGCGATGGAAGAAGTAATTTGGGAAAAAGGTACTGCACTTGTTTGATAATCAGTTTCTACATGATGTGCAGTACCTTTTTTGGCACTGAGGTTTGTAAAGATATGTAGTCCGGGGACTTTGTCCTCGGTTATGAATATATAGTGCCTTTGGTACTAAGCTAAAGAAAGCACTCCTATTTTACCGAACACTAATAATAAAAATTAATGTCCCAAATCATCATATCACAATGAATGGGGCAAATCTTTTCTATGGCATGATACTCTTGACTAAAAGAAGTCATGCTTTAACCTCAAGTATTTTCTACTTCAAGCTAAAGCATGACATAATTTTAATCTGGAAACACCCTTATGAGGTATGATTCTTCTGAAGATTCCAGATAAATGGCTTACCTAAACTTACTTTTTGAAGAGTAAGGGTGCCATCTCACGCAATGAGCGTCGCCATGTGAGGAATTCATGTGCGGTGTTTTCCGAAACATAAGATATGGCATTGAACCCAGCTTTTCTTAGTTCCTCGGCGGCCTGGTTTACTCGGTCGGGATTCTCACGGCTTCCGCAACTCATGAAGATCAGGTTGGTTTGGTCTTTGCTCTTGATCTCAGCTGGCGCATAAGTACCTCCAGATAGCAATCCGTAATAACCGAAGATCTCGGGACGTGCAAGAGTGATGTTATGTGTTTCCATGCCTCCCATAGAGAGTCCTGCCATGGCACGATTCGCTTTGTTGGCAATGGTCTTGAAGTGAGTGTCGATATATGGAACGAGCTCGTCAACGAGTACGGTCTCGAATTTCTTGTAGTCGAACTGACGTATGCCACCAAAACCTGTATCATTGGTCATGCCATAGGTCATCACAATAATAAATGGCGCACACTTGCCTTCGGCCATAAGATTGTCCATGATGAGGTTGGCATGTCCCTGATTGCTCCATGCCGTCTCGTCTTCGCCCCATCCATGTTGCAGATAGAGCACGGGGAACTTCTTCTTTCCATCATAAGAAGGAGGCAGATAGACAAAGGCACGTCGATTTACACCTGTGCTTTTAGAGGGGAAGAGTATTTGTGATACCTCTCCGTGAGCTACTGCCTTGTCTGCATAGAAATCACGGTCGTGTGCCGGAATCTCTATACCACTTTCCCATCGGGTAGATCCATAATAGTTCTTGGCTCCTGGGTCGTTGAACACACCTCCGTCGATGGTGAGGTGATAATAGTGGAATCCTTCATCCATAGGGCCTTCGGTGGTACCTTCCCAAAGTCCGTCCTTTGTCTTTTGAAGCACTGTTCCGCCACGCCCACCAAGTCCAAGGCTAACAATTACAGACTTGGCATCGGGTGCGCTTACACGGAATCGTGCATACCCCTGAGAGTTGACCATGGGATATTCTTGTTTGGGCTGATTTAATTCAGATGGTTGGAAATCTTCTTTTACTATAGCATTGTCAACTTCAGGCTTGAAGTTCTTGATGAGGTAATAGACGTTCTTAGGTTTATAATTGACATCGAAGGGAAGTGCATAGTTATAGGTTCCAAGCCAAGAGTCACGGTCGGATAGATTCCAGAAGGTAACGTTCTTTATCACATCACGATGCTTTCTAAGCACTCGGAAGAGATTGGAATATTGTGCCTCTTGTAGGGTCTTGAGGTATTGGGGAACTCCCTTTTGTTCACCTCTGCTGAATTGCAGTTGTCCACCCATTTCAGCGGTAGTGCGTATGTCAAGCTCCGTGAAGTGAATGTTCTTCACGATGGTGGAGTATTTGGTGATGGCAGCATCTACATCTTCCATGCTTGGGCCGTAGATGTTGTAGTGCCCCTGCATTCCAATGCCGTCAATGGGTACACCTGCATCTTTCATTTTTTTGACTATATCGTAGATACGATCTCGTTTTGCAGGATCGGCGGCATTATAGTCGTTATAGAAAAGCAAGGCGTTAGGGTCAGCTTCGCGG